>WFVQ01000090.1 GCA_015491585.1 Deltaproteobacteria bacterium | reverse complement strand
GGTTCCAAGAATCCCCATAATGTGGTCAGGGCCACTTTCGACGCCATAGAGGAGCTCAACAGGTCTATCGCGCTGGGCAAGGCCAGAGGCAAAGACATGTCACACGTTAAGATAGCGGCATAGAGGATAGCCATGATTACCCTTAAGGATTTGAGACCAAGCAGCAACTCAAAGAAAAAGAAAAAGCGGGTGGGCCGCGGCCCGGGCTCAGGGCACGGCAAGACTTCCTGCCGTGGCCAGAAGGGGCAGAAGTCCAGGTCCGGAGGGAGCATAGCTCCTTGGTTCCAGGGTGGCCAGATGCCCCTATACCGCCAGCTCGCAAAGAGGGGGTTCAAGAATCCTTTCCGCAAGGAGTACGGCGTGCTGAATGTGGGCACCCTCAACGAGATAGAGGTCGATGGAGTCTTCGATATCGAGGCTGCTAAGGCCAGGGGCCTGGTGCGCAAGAGACACAAACTTCTGAAGATTCTCGGGGAGGGAGAGATTCAGAAGGCGGTGCACGTCCGGGCGCATGCTATAAGCAACAGCGCGAGGCAGAAGATAGAGGCCGCTGGCGGCACCGTGGAGCTGGTGGAGAAGTAGGGAGGGGAGTGCCTTGTTCAACGGCGTCGAAGGGTTAGCCCACGTACCAGAGCTTAGGAAGAGGATCGGTTTTACGCTGTTCATGCTTGTGGTCTACAGGGTGGGCGTCCAGGTGCCCTGCCCTGGGATCGACGTGATGGCTCTGGCCGAGCTGTTCGCTCGGGCTAAGGGGACGCTCTTCGGCCTTTTCAACATGTTCTCTGGCGGGGCGCTCCAGAAGTTTTCCATATTCGCCCTGGGAATCATGCCCTACATCAGCGCCTCCATTATACTTCAGCTTCTCACGGTGGCGATACCTCACCTGGAGGCCCTCAAGAAGGAGGGGCAAGCAGGGCAGAAGAAGATCAGCCAGTACACTCGGTATCTCACTGTGGCCATCAGCCTGGTGCAGGGGCTCGGCATCGCCATAGGGCTGGAGAACATGACCGCGCCCAATGGGGCCCATGTGGTTCTGGATCCCGGCTGGGGTTTCCGTATCATGACCGCCCTCACTCTTATGACCGGCACCGTTTTCCTCATGTGGCTCGGTGAACAGATTACCGAGCGCGGTATAGGCAATGGCATCTCCCTGATCATCTTTGCTGGAATCGTTGCCCGGATGCCTTCGGCCTTGGTTGATACTTTCCGGCTGGTAGGGACCGGTGAGATCAATCTGGCGTTCCTTATTTTTCTCCTCGTGGTCATGTTGGGGGTGATCGCATTCATCTGCTTCATGGAGCGTGCGCACAGGCGCATACCCATTCACCACGCCAGGAGGGTGGTGGGCCGCCGGGTGTACGGTGGGCAGACTTCGCACCTGCCTCTTAAGGTCAACACCGCAGGTGTCATTCCGCCCATCTTTGCGTCGTCCATCATGATGTTTCCGGCCACCCTCGCCAACTTTTCTCAGGTGTCTTGGTTGCAGAACTTCTCCAGTTTCTTCGCATTTGGGACCTTGCCGTACAATATCGTCTATGTGTCGCTGATCATATTTTTTGCCTATTTCTACACCGCTATCACCTTCAATCCTGCTGACATAGCCGATAATCTCAAGAAGAACGGCGGTTACATTCCGGGAATTCGCCCTGGGAGGAGGACAGCGGAGTACATCGATGCCGTTCTCTCCAGGATTACACTGATAGGCGCCGTATACGTGGCGGTGATCTGCGTGCTGCCCAGCATCCTCATCAGCAAGTTCAACGTGCCCTTCTATTTTGGCGGTACAGCGCTGCTCATCGTGGTCGGCGTTGCCATGGACACAATGGGGCAGATCGAGTCGCATTTGATAACGCGCAACTACGAGGGGCTGATGAAGGGAGTCAAGCTCAGGGGTAGACGGGCGTAGTGCGATTGAGGCGGCGAATCAAGCGGGGTATCGTGCTCAAAGCCCCGTGGGAGATAGAACTTCTTCGTACGGCCAACAGGATAGTGGCCGAGGTGTTGACCGAGCTCTGTGAAAAGATGGCCCCAGGGATGACCACCTTAGATCTCAACCTCCTTGCCAGGGAGGGGATAGAGGCTAGGGGGGGCAAAGCGGCTTTCGAGGGCTACCGCGGGTATCCGGCTGCCCTGTGCGTCTCGGTGAACAGCGAGGTGGTGCACGGGATACCTTCCGCTGACCGGACGCTTGAGGCAGGGGATCTTGTCAGCCTGGACATAGGCGTGATTTACGAGGGATATTACGGTGATGCCGCGGTCTCTGCGGTCATCGGAGAGCCGACCGCCGAACAGGAGCGGCTTCTCAAGATTACGGAGGAGTCGCTGTACAAAGGAATTGACAAGGCGCGTCCCAAGGGCAGGTTGAGCGATATATCCCATGCCATCCAGGCCCATGTGGAGCGCGCCGGATTCAGCGTTGTTAGGCAGTTCGTGGGCCACGGAATCGGCAAGGCCCTTCACGAACCTCCCGAGATACCCAATTACGGGCCGCCAGGGCAGGGGCCGGTGCTGAAGCCCGGGATGGTCCTGGCCATAGAGCCTATGGTCAACGCCGGGGGGCCGGAGGTGAAAGTGTTGCCTGACGGATGGACAGCTGTTACATTAGACGGCTCGCTATCGGCCCATTTCGAGCATTCGGTGGTTGTTACTAAATCGGGGCCGGAGATCCTGAGCCGGGCATGAACAGGAGTCAGAGATAGGTATGGCCAAAGAGGATGCGATCCAGATGGAGGGCAAGGTCGTTGAGACCCTGCCCAATGCGATGTTCAGGGTTGAACTGGACAACGGCCACAAGGTCCTGGCCCATATATCGGGCAAGATGAGGATGCATTACATACGCATCCTACCTGGCGATAAGGTGACCGTGGAGCTGTCGCCCTACGATCTCACCAGGGGGCGGATAGTGTACCGGTCGAAGTAGATTTTGGAAGGTGACGTCATGAAGGTTAGCGCGTCAGTGAAGAAAAGGTGCAAGGACTGCCGGATCATCCGGCGCAGAGGGATAGTGCGGGTCATCTGCAAGAATCCCAAGCACAAACAACGTCAAGGATAACGGGGGTCAGTTTCGTGGCACGAATAGCTGGTGTTGAGTTGCCCAAGAACAAGAGGATGGAGATCGCCTTGACCTATATCTACGGGATCGGGCGCACTACCGCCCAGAAGATATTGGACAAGGCGGGCATTGACCGCAACAAGAAATCGGACGATCTGACCGACGACGATATTACGGCCCTTCGCAAGATCATCGACGCCGAGTACAAGGTGGAGGGTG
Source organism: Deltaproteobacteria bacterium (assembly GCA_015491585.1). Taxonomy (GTDB): domain Bacteria; phylum Desulfobacterota; class Dissulfuribacteria; order Dissulfuribacterales; family S140-46; genus S140-46. Next base: position 15,131 of record WFVQ01000090.1, on the reverse strand, counting down.
ATCTGCGGCGCGAGGTCTCCATGAACATAAAGCGCCTCATGGATCTCGGTTGCTACCGCGGGCTTCGTCACCGCAAGGGGCTGCCGGTGCGCGGACAGCGTACATGCACCAACGCCCGCACCAGGAAGGGGCCGAGGCGTGCGGCCATAAAGAAGAAGAAAAAGAGTTAGCGGAGGATAGAAATGGCCCGTCCCAGGCGTGGAAGCCGTCGAGAGAAGAAGAATATACCCGAAGGGGTCGCACATATACAGGCGACGTTCAACAACACCATAGTCACCATAACCGACAGGCAAGGGAATACCGTTTCCTGGGCCAGTGCTGGAACCCAGGGGTTCAAGGGGTCGAGGAAAGGCACCCCGTTCGCCGCGCAGGTGGCTGCGGAGAGCGCGGCCCGCAAGGCCCAGGAGCACGGGATGCGCCGGGTCGAGGTCCATGTCAAGGGACCGGGCTCTGGCCGGGAGGCGGCGCTTCGTGCGCTGCAGGCAGCGGGTCTCGATGTCACGGTCATTCGGGACGTCACCCCGCTTCCCCACAACGGTTGCCGTCCGCCCAAGAGGCGTCGGGTCTAATCGGACAACTCAGATTTTACATACGGAGGAAAGGCTTTGGCACGCTATACAGGTCCAAGATGCCGGCATTGCAGGAGAGAGGGAACCAAGCTCTTCTTGAAGGGCGACCGCTGTTATACCGAGAAGTGCGCGTTCGAGCGCCGGAGTTACGCGCCTGGGCAGCACGGCCGGGCGAGGACCAAGCTTTCCGACTACGGCATACGTCTTCGCGAGAAGCAGAGGGTTCGCCGTATCTACGGCGTCAATGAGGGGCAGTTCCACCGCTATTTCGTGGAGGCGGACAGGCAGCGAGGCGTGACCGGTCACAATCTCCTCAGGTTGCTGGAGCGCCGTCTCGACAACGTGGTCTACAGGCTGGGGTTTGCAGACTCCAGGAACCAGGCCAGGCAGCTTGTGCGGCACGGCCACTTCCTTGTGAACGGGCGGAAAGTGGATATCCCCTCGTTTCTTGTCAAGGTGGGCGACAAGATAGAGGTGAGAGAGAGGAGCCGGGAGTGCCCGGTTATAGTCCAGGCACTGGAGGCCGTGGGCAGGCGCGGTGTCCCGGAGTGGCTCGAGCTGGATGCAGACGCCAAGAGTGGAGTGGTGAAGTCCATGCCTGAGAGGGAGCACATCACCATGCCCATCAACGAGCAGTTCATCGTCGAGTTCTACTCCAAATAAAGAGGGCAAGTGACGCCATGACGCAAAACGACAAGACACCCATCTACAGAAACTGGCGGGAGCTGATCCGCCCCAAGCGGCTGGAGGTAGAGGAAGACAGCCATACCCGCTTTTACGGCAAGTTCGTGTGTGAACCCCTTGAGCGGGGGTTTGGCGTCACTCTGGGCAACTCGCTCAGGCGTATACTTTTGTCGTCCCTGCAGGGAGCGGCAATCGTGTCTGTACGGATAGAGGGTGCCTTGCACGAGCTTTCCAGCCTGCCCGGGGTGATTGAGGACGTCACTGACATAATCCTCAACCTTAAAGGGGTCAGGATAAAGCTTTTCGACGAGAAGGATAGGCTGGTGCGGATAGAGAAGAAGGGGCCTGGAGAGGTCACTGCCGCCGATATCGTGGCTGCCGAGGGCGAAGTGGAGGTCCTTAATCCAGACCACCATATCGCAACCCTCGCGGACGACGGTGAGCTTCAGATGGAGATGGTGGTTAAATGGGGCAAAGGATACGTCCCTTCCGAGCAGAACGAGGACCCAGAGGCCCCGGTGGGCACCATCCCGATAGACGCCATCTTCTCGCCGGTGAAAAAGGTTAACTTTGTGGTTTCCCAGGCCAGGGTGGGCCAGATGACAGATTATGACAAACTGACCATGGAGGTCTGGACCGACGGGAGCACCACTCCAGAGGATGCCCTGGCCTATGCGGCAAAAATCTTGAAGGAGCAGCTCGCGGTATTTATCAACTTCGACGAGCAGAACGAGCCGGAGGACGAGAAGCCGGCATCGGGCTTGGCGGCCATAGAGGAGCATCTCAACAAGAGGATTGACGAGCTTGAGTTCTCGGTCCGTTCAGCAAATTGCCTCAAGAATGCCAATATACACTACATCGGTGAGCTGGTTCAGAGGACCGAGCAGCAGATGCTCAAGACCAAGAACTTCGGCCGGAAGTCCCTGAAGGAGATCAAGACTATCCTCGAGGGCATGGGGCTGGAGCTCGGTATGCAGTTGGAGGGATGGAAGCCGCCCAAGTCCAGCGAGGGAGATGCAGGCAAGGAAGGTGATTGAGAATGAGACATCGCAGGAGAACCAGGAAGCTAGGGCGTAAGACACCCCACAGGCTTGCCATGTTCAGGAACATGGTCACCTCGTTGATAGAGCATGAAAGGATCGTCACCACGGTTCCCAGGGCCAAGGAGCTTAGAAGGCTTGCGGACAAGATGGTTACCCTTGCCAAGGACGGGAGCCTGCACGCCAGGCGCCAGGCCCTCAGCGTCATAAGGAACAAGGGGGCGGTGGCTAAACTGTTCGAGGAGATAGCTCCGAAATTCAGTGACCGCAACGGTGGATATACCCGTATAGTCCGCATAGGGCCCAGGAGGGGCGATGCCGCCGAGATGTCCGTAGTGGAATTCGCTGTGGAGCAGTTGGCTGCTCCAGGCGCATCGCGTCCTAAGGCCAAGAGGCAGGCCGAGCCTTCGGCGGTGGAGAGTGTGGTTCCCCAGGCGGTACCTGCTGCTGCAGATGCGTCATCTGAATCTAAGCCCGACGAGGCGGCGGAGGCCGGTGCCGGGGCTGTGGAAGAGGGTGGTGAGGTAACAGCAGCGGAGGAGGGCTCCGCTGTGGCCGAGACGGCAGGAGACGCCGAGGAGAGTGCGGAAGGGGCCGAGGGGGGCGAAGAAGCCGCCGCAGGTGAAGGGGCTTCCCAGGGGGAGGCCACAGCCGCTGGCTCCGCCGAGGAGTCCGATGAGGCCCCGGAAGAGGCCCAGCCAGAAGAGGGTGGAGAGAGTGCTGAGGCCCCTTTGGAGGCCGAGGCGCAAAAGGACAAAAAAGAGGAAAAATAGGCTTGACAAAATAAGCCCCCTCAGTTATTGTGCATTCACAATTTGCACCTATCCGGGCCATGATCGCCCTCAGAAGCAAAGGCTTCTGAGGGCTTTTTTTTTAAAATCAGAATAAGATGGCGGGAGGGGTGTGAGGTCGTCGCTTAAGGCGCCGTCAAGGCGCCTTATCTTTTTTCTGGTCCTTGATCCTGTCCAGGGAGCGGTTGTAGAAGTCTATCACTTCCCGTCTGGATATCATCCCCAGCAGCCTGGTGGGGTCGTCGTCTGCCACCACCGGGATTTTATCTATATTTTTGATAGTGAACTTTCTAAGCAGGGTGTTTATGTCCTCAGAGGGAGTAGTTGTGATGACGTCTTTGAGGGCGATGTCCTTCATGACTACGACTGGTCCCAGGATGTCATCGAAGAGGCAGTGGCGGATGTCGTTGATGGAAAAGATACCGGAGAGCCGCCCTTCTTTGTCCACCACAGGGAAGTAGTGCTGGTCGGTGGCGCTGAAGAAGCGGCAGAATTGGGAGAAGGTCATGTCCTCTGGTATAGCTGCCATGGCCTTTGTGGGGTTGAAGATGTCTTTTACCTTTATATCCTCCAGCACGTCGGTGAAGAAATCTCCCTTGTGGGCCGGCGAGGCGATCTTGTCTGGAACCTGGCTCCTGTAGAGGTTCCACCTCTTGGAGAGGTAGAAGCTGAGGCTGCACACCAGCATGCTGGGAAGCAGGAGGTGGTATGAACCGGTTATCTCGCTCACTACTATCACCGCGGTTACCGGGATGTTGGACCCTGCGGCCAGGAAACCGGCCATTCCAACGATGATGAAAGGGGCGTGGCTGGGCACCACCGAGGGTATTAGGTCGTGGAAGATCATGCCGATGGCGCCGCCCACGGCTCCTCCGATCACAACGGATGGGCCGAACACGCCGCCGCTGCCGCCGGATCCTATTGAGAAGCCTGTGGCAAAGATCTTGCCAAGCGCCACCATGAGAAAGAGTGTGGCAGGTAGAGGGGCGTCGAGCCCCTGCTGGATGAAGCCGTAGCTGAAACCGAGCACCTGGGGGAGGAACAGTCCCATGAGGCCGGTCAGGATGCCGCCGGTGACCGGCTTGAGCCACATGGGTATGGAGAGCCTGGAGTAGAAGTCGTGGATTCCCCAGAACACTTTCACGAACAGGTACACCGCCACCATCACCGCCCCTGAGAGCACGGTGTAGGGGCCGAGGGCCAGCACGTTGTCGAACCTGTAGTCCGCGGCCTCGAATATGGAGCCCCATCCGTAGAGGCTGCAGAAGAGCGTGTAGGCAACGGTGGAGGCGATTGCCGCCGGTATTATCACCTCTGCCTCGAACTCGGTTTCGGAGTAGAGGATTTCAGCCGCAAACAGCGCGCCGGTGAGTGGCGCCCTGAATATGCTTCCTATGCCGGCACCCATGCCCGCGGCCATGAGTATTCTCGTCTCCCTGGGCGAGAGGTTGAATGCCCGCGCCATAGCAGAACCGAGGCCTGCGCCGATCTGGCAGATGGGCCCCTCGCTGCCGCCGGAGCCGCCGCTTCCGAGGGTGAATGCAGAGGCGATGGTCTTGACTATGGGAACCTTAATAGGGATGCGTCCCTCCTTGTGGTGGTAGGCCTCGATGGCCGAGTCGGTCCCGTGTCCCGCGGCGTCGGGGCAGTATCTCCATACCACCAGCCCTGCAAGGAGTCCTCCCAGGGCAGGTATGAACCACAGCACCTCGGGCCGGAAGGGCGTCGAGGTGGAGGGGAAGAGCGGCGGATCTCCTGCCGGGTGTTCCGGTCTGAATCCGGCCAGCATGTCGAGGAAGAAGTGGTGCCCCAGTTGGAGCGCATAATGGAATATTACGGCCCCGATGCCGGCGATCACCCCTACCAGGGCGCAATAGAAGAGCCACTGGCCCGCCTTTCTTGCCGGCCTTCTGGGAAATATCAGGGAGCGCAACCGCATGGTGTGAACATATGCCTCGTTTTAATCCGGTTTCAGGGTTGTAACTTTTAACAGAGAAGGAGTAAAAAGGGAAGGAAGTGCGGCTGTTGCACGGGAAAGAGGGGAGGTAATTTGTTGACAACTCCGGCAACTAAGAATATTTTTCAAGTTTATCTCAGAATCCAACCCTGTTTGGCCCCTTCCAGGAGCCAGGGGACGGCCGCAGGGCCGCTTGCAATACGAGAGATTCCATTCAAGTAGTGAGGAGAGTGACCAATGGCGAAAATGGCGGGTAAAGAGATGGTGGTTGAGGCCCTCAAACGGGAGGGTGTCGAGGTGATCTTCGGCTTTCCAGGGGGCGCGATAATCGATATCTACGACGCGCTGGAGAAGGACGGTTCCATCAAGCATGTCCTGGTGCGTCACGAGCAGGGCGCTGCCCATGCGGCCGACGGCTATGCGCGGGCCAGTGGCAAGGTGGGTGTCTGCCTGGTCACGTCCGGCCCTGGCGCCACCAATACGGTCACCGGCATCGCCACCGCCTACATGGATTCCATACCCATCGTCGTGCTCACCGGCCAGGTTCCCACCGGTCTCATTGGAAACGACGCCTTCCAGGAGGTGGACATCGTCGGTATCACGAGGCCGTGCACCAAACACAACTACCTCGTCAAGGACGTCAAAGACCTGCCGCGCATACTCAAGGAGGCCTTCTACATCGCGCGCAGCGGCAGGCCTGGCCCGGTACTCATAGACCTGCCCAAAGACGTGCAGAATTCCACAGCCGAGTTCGACTATCCCGAGGAGGTGGATCTCCGGTCCTACAAGCCGGTTCTGTCCCCTCACCAGAAGCAGATTAAGCGGGCGTTCAAGCTCATAGAGCAGGCCAAGAACCCGGTCATCTATGCAGGCGGCGGCGTGATTATATCAGGTGCCCACAAGGAGCTGAGAAAGCTGGCCGAGACCATCTGGTCCCCAGTGACCATGACCCTCATGGGGCTGGGCGGCTTCCCCGGGACCCATGAGCTCAGCCTCGGCATGTTGGGCATGCACGGCACTTACTGCGCCAACATGGCTATGGCCAACTCCGACCTCATCATCGCTGTGGGTGCCCGTTTCGATGACCGCGTGACCGGTAAGATAGACGCCTTCGCTCCGAAGGCCAAGATCATTCACATAGACGTGGATCCCACTTCGATCCAGAAGAACGTCAAGGTGGACGTGCCCATCGTTGGGGACTGCCGCAAGGCCCTCAAGATGCTCATTGCAGCAATAGAGGAAGACGGCCGCCCCAGCGAAATCTGGAAGGAGAAGCATGAACCCTGGCTTGAGCAGCTCAAGGCATGGAATGAGCGCCATCCCCTCTCCTACAAGACCGAGGAGGGGGTTATCAAGCCGCAGTACGTCATTGAGAAGCTGTACGAGCTCACCAAGGGCAAGGCCATCATCACCACGGAGGTGGGCCAGAACCAGATGTGGGCCGCGCAGTTCTACAAGTTCGACGAGCCCAGGACGTTGCTGTCGTCCGGTGGCCTGGGCACTATGGGTTACGGCTTTCCGGCCGCCATAGGCGCGCAGATGGCCTTTCCCGACAAGCTCGTGGTGGACATCGCCGGGGATGGCAGTATCCAGATGAACATCCAGGAGATGGCCACTGCCATGGAACAGCGGCTTCCGGTGAAGATCGTGATTCTCAACAACCAGTTCCTGGGAATGGTGAGGCAGTGGCAGGAGCTCTTCTACGACCGGCGGTACGTGGCCACCAGTTTCCAGGTGACCCCTGACTTCGTGAAGATTGCGGAGGCATACGGCGCCAAGGGCTTCAGGGCCACCAAGCCCGAAGAGGTGGAGTCGGTGCTCAAGGAGGGGCTGGAGACGCCGGGGCTGGTCATCATGGAGTTCGCCATAGCCAAGGAGGAGGGGGTCTTTCCAATGGTCCCCGCAGGCAAGGCCACCACCGAGATGCTGCTGGTTTAACGGTGCAGGTTTTGGAGCAGGAAAAAAACGGTTTGCCCGAGATAAGGAGCATATAGCCATGAAACATACACTTTCGCTTCTTGTGGAGAACAGTCCAGGGGCCCTTTCGCGGATCGCGGGGCTATTCAGTGGCAGGGGCTTCAACATCGAGAGCCTCTGCGTGGCACCCACCCTCGATCCAACCATGTCCCGCCTCACACTGGTGACCAGGGGGGACGACTTCATCATCGAGCAGATAATCAAGCAGCTCAACCGCCTCATCGATGTCTACAAGGTGGTGGACGTGAGCGAGGGAGAGTTCGTGGAGCGCGAGATGGCGCTCATCAAGGTGAAGGCCGAGGCCGAGACCAGGGCCGAGGTGCTCCGCATGTGCGACATATTCAGGTGCAAGGTGGTGGACGTCAGCCCCAAGACCTACACCATCGAGGTCACCGGGCCCGAGTCCAAGCTGAAGGCGGTGATCGAACTGCTGAAACCCATTGGTATCAAGGAGATATCCCGCACCGGCACCATCGCCATGCAGAGAGAGAAGAAGAGCTCCTGAGGCAGAGATACGAGGGAAGGAGAGAAGGAAATGAAGATATTCTATGAGAAGGACGCCCCGCTGGAGGCCCTGAAGGGGCAGACCATAGCGGTTATCGGTTACGGCAGTCAGGGCCATGCCCATGCCCAGAACTTGCGGGACAGCGGTCTCGACGTGATCGTGGGGCAGCGGCCCGGCTCCAGGAACTATGAGCTTGCGAAGAAGCACGGGTTCGAGCCGGTGAGCGCTGCCGAGGCGGCGGAGAAGGCGGATGTCATAATGATGCTGGTCCCTGACCACGTCCAGGCAGATCTTTACAGGGAGGCGGTGGAGCCCGGCCTGAAGCCTGGCAAGATGCTCATGTTCTCCCACGGCTTCAACATCCACTTCGGCCAGATAGTGCCTCCGGCCGACGTGGACGTCACAATGGTTGCGCCCAAGGGGCCTGGTCATCTGGTCCGCAGGGAATACGAGGTTGGTGCCGGGGTGCCGTGCCTGGTCGCGGTGCATCAGGATGCCACCGGAAATGCCCTGAAGAGGGCCCTCGCCTATGCCAACGGCATAGGAGGCGCCAGGGCAGGGGTGATTGAGACCACTTTCAAGGAGGAGACAGAGACCGATCTGTTCGGCGAGCAGGTGGTCCTGTGCGGTGGGACCGCAGAGCTCATAAAGGCGGCCTTCGAGACCTTGGTAGAGGCCGGCTATCAGCCAGAGATCGCATATTTCGAGTGCTGCCACGAACTGAAGTTGATCGTGGACCTCATATATGAGGGTGGCCTGTCCCGGATGCGCTACTCCATAAGCGATACCGCGGAGTATGGTGATCTCACCAGAGGAAAGCGGGTGATCACCCAGGAGACTAGGCAGGAGATGAAGCGGATCCTCGGCGAGATACAGACCGGGCAGTTCGCCAAGGAGTGGCTCCTGGAGAACCGCGTTGGCAGGCCTGTCTTCTCCGCCCTCCGCCGCATGGAGGCGGAGCACCCCATCGAGGAGGTGGGCTCCAGGCTGAGGGACATGATGAGCTGGCTGAAGAAAGAGAAATAGATGCTGGCAGACAGGATCCCCGTGGCCAGGGAGGGGGTTCCCTTCATAGGGTTCCCGGCCCTGGCGGCGGTGGTGTTTTCCCTGCTGGGATGGGAAGTTATGGCCGTGATCGCGCTGGTGATTACGGCCTTTGTGCTATATTTTTTCAGGGATCCCCACCGTGTGGTGCCCGGCGAGGATGGGGCTGTGGTCTCTCCTGCAGACGGCCGTGTCATCGAGATCGCCGAAGATCGCGGTGCTGCCCTGCAGGAGGGCGAGGTGGTCCGCATCAGCATCTTCATGAACGTGTTCAACTGCCACGTGAACCGCAGCCCGGTTGCAGGAGTGGTAAAGCGCATCGCCTACCATCCCGGCCGGTTCCACTCTGCGGACAAGGCCAAGGCCCTGATGTACAATGAGCACAACAGGCTGCTGGTGCAGCACCCTGCAGGTGCGGAGGTGACCGTGGTCCAGGTCGCAGGGCTGATAGCCAGGCGGATAGTGTGCTGGGCGGAAGAGGGTGACAGGCTGGAGCGGGGCCAGCGGTTCGGGATGATACGGTTCGGATCGAGGCTGGATGTCTATCTTCCCGCCTCCTGCTCGGTGGAGGTGAAGCAGGGGCAGAAGGTGAGGGCCGGCGAGACGGTCATAGCGAGGTTCGGCCGGGAGCACCGGGCCGGAAAGGGGGAGTGATGGCCAGGAGAAGGCGCGACCGGGGAGGCAAAGAGAGGCGCAAGGGCATATATTTGTTGCCGAACATCATGACCTCTGCCAGCCTGTTCAGTGGCTTCTACGCCATAATCGCGGCCATCAAGCTCAACTTCGACCAGGCAGCGGTTGCGGTGATAATAGCCGCGGTTTTCGATGGGCTCGACGGACGTATAGCCAGGATGACCAACACAACCAGCCGTTTCGGGCTTGAGTACGACTCCCTGGCCGATCTGGTGTCGTTTGGGGTGGCTCCGGCGGTTCTTGCTTACCAGTGGGCCTTTCAAGGGTTCGGCAGGCTGGGATGGCTGGCAGCCTTCCTCTACATGGCGAGCACGGCCCTGAGGCTGGCGCGGTTCAACACCCTCACCCACTCCTCGAAGCAGTACTTTCTGGGGCTTCCATGTCCGTCGGCGGCTGGGGCGGTGGCCAGCATGGTCCTCTTCTGCTCAAAACTTGGGTTCGACGGAGAGGGGCGCAACCTGGCGGCCGTCGGAGTGGTCTATCTCCTCGCCTTCCTCATGGTGAGCACGGTCCGTTACTACAGCTTCAAGGACGCCCCGTGGCTTCAGCGCCATCCATTCTCTGCTATGGTTTTATTTTTGCTCTTGATGAGTATAATAGCATCCACTCCGAAGATAGTCCTTTTCGTGCTGGCGGTTGCGTACGTCTCCTCGGGCCCGGTGCAGATGACTTATCAACTCCTTTCCAAGGTGTGGAAGAGGGAGGACGCTTCCACCCAGCGGGAGGTTTAGGGGAGTTGTCATGGACAGGATAATAATATTCGACACCACCCTCAGGGATGGAGAGCAGTCTCCGGGAGTGTCCCTCAACGTGGACGAGAAGCTCCAGATCGGAAGGCAGTTGGAGAAGCTGGGCATCGACGTCCTCGAGGCCGGGTTTCCTGTGGCTTCTCCTGGTGATTTTTCTGGGGTAAAGCGCCTGGCAGACGAGCTCAAGGGGGTGCAGGTGGCGGCCCTCGCCAGGGCCAGCGAGAAGGACATAGACGCGGCGTGGGAGGCCATAAAAGGAGGGGTGCAGCCAAGGATACACACCTTCCTGGCCACCTCCGACATACACATGAAATACAAGCTCAGGAAGAGCAGGGACGAGGTGTTGGAGATGGCCAGCCGCGCCGTGGCCTATGCGGCCAGGTACACCTCCAACGTGGAGTTCAGTGCCGAAGACGCCAGCCGCAGTGATCTCGACTTCCTGTGCAAGGTGTTCCAGGCCGTGATAGATGCCGGCGCCACCACCGTCAACTTTCCGGATACTGTGGGCTACGCCATCCCGTGGGATTTCGCCCGCATGATAGAGTATGTCGTGGAGAACACCCCCAACATCCACAAGGCCGTCCTCAGCGTCCACTGCCACAACGACCTTGGGCTTGCCACCGCCAATGTCCTGTCCGCGCTCAACGCCGGGGCCCGGCAGGTGGAGTGCACCATAAACGGTATTGGGGAGCGGGCAGGCAATACTGCAATGGAAGAGGTGGTGATGGCCATAAGGACCAGGAAGGACCTGTTCCAGTTCGACACTTCCATCGAGACCAGGCACATCACCGCGACCAGCAGGCTGGTCAGCCGTCTTACCGGCATGGTGGTCCAGCCCAACAAGGCCATAGTCGGGGCAAATGCATTCGCCCACGAGTCGGGCATCCACCAGGACGGAGTGCTCAAGGAGCGGACGACCTACGAGATCATAGACCCCAGAGATATCGGCCTCTCCAGTGGCAAGCTCGTTCTTGGCAAGCACTCTGGGCGTCATGCCCTCAAGGCCAGGCTTGAGGAGATGGGGTACAGGCTTTCCGAGTCCGAGCTGGACAATGTGTTTGCCAGCTTCAAGTCCTTGGCGGACAAGAAGAAGGAGATATATCCCGAGGACATCGAGGCCCTGGTCGCGGAAAAACTCCTGCGTATTCCCGACCGTTACCGCCTGGTATATCTCCACGTTGCAGGCGGCAGCGGGATCCGTCCCACGGCCACGGTGGCCATTGAGGTCGATGGCCAGGAGCGTGCCACCGCCTGCATGGGCGCCGGCCCTATTGACGCGGCCTTTAAGGCGGTGGAGAAGCTCACCGAGACCAGGAGCAATCTCCTGAGGTTCTCGGTCAACGCCATCACAGGGGGCACCGATGCCCAGGGCGAGGTCTCCGTGAGCCTGGAGGAAGACGGGGTCGATGTGACGGGCCAGGGTGCCGATCCCGACATAATCACTGCAAGCGTCAGGGCATATCTCAACGCCTTGAACCGCCTGGAGTATTCCAAGCGCAAGGGCGACGGCGACCGGAAACGGGCCAGCCTTTGAGGAGGGGCGCCTGTACGCGGGTTTGTGAATAGAGTTACAGGAGAATAGCGTTATGGCACGACCTATGACTATCGCTGAGAAGATACTTGCCGCCCATGCCGGGCTGGAGGAGGTGTCCCCTGGGCAGCTCGTCGAGGTGGACGTGGATATGGCACTGGGGAACGACATCACCGCCCCCATAGCAATCAAGATATTCCGCGGCACCGGCGTGGAGTCGGTTTTCGACAAGGAGAAGATCGCGCTGGTGGCCGATCACTTCACCCCGAACAAGGATATAAAGAGCGCGGAGCAGGCCAAGATGCTGCGGGACTTTGCCCTCGAGCAGGGCATCGTCCACCATTACGACGGCGGCGAGGCAGGGGTGGAGCATGTGCTGCTCCCTGAGAGGGGACTGGTGCTTCCTGGGGACGTGGTCATCGGGGCTGACAGCCACACCTGCACCTACGGCGCGCTGGGGGCCTTCTCCACTGGAGTGGGCAGCACCGACCTGGCCGCCACGATGATCACCGGCAAGACCTGGTTCAAGGTCCCCGAATCCATCAAGTTCGTATATACCGGCCAACTGGGGGAGTGGGTCTCTGGCAAGGACCTCATACTCTACACCATCGGGAGGATAGGTGTGGACGGCGCCCTCTACAAGGCTATGGAGTTCACCGGCCCTGTGATAGAGCGGCTTCCAATGGCCGAGCGGTTCACCATGTCCAATATGGCCATAGAGGCGGGGGGCAAGGTGGGGCTCATAAACCCGGACCAGGTCACCCTCGATTACGTTAAGGGGCGTGCCCGGAGGGAGTTCACTCCCCATGTGAGCGACACCGGCGCCGAATACAGCGAGGTGGTCGAGATAGACTGCACCTCCATCGAGCCCCAGGTCGCGTTTCCCCATCTCCCTGAGAACACCAAGGGGGTTTCCGAGGCCAGGGACGTCAAGATCGACCAGGTGGTCATCGGCTCCTGCACCAACGGCAGGATAGAAGACCTGGAGGTGGCGGAGAGGGTGCTGCGCGGGCGCAAGGTGGCCAAAGGGGTCAGGCTAATCGTTCTGCCCGCCACTCCGGCGGTCTATGGGGAGGCCCTGGCCAGGGGCTATATAAAGAGCTTTCTCGATGCCGGCGCCATAGTCGGCCCGCCAACTTGCGGCCCGTGCCTTGGCGGGCACATGGGTATCCTGGCGGCTGGCGAGCGCGCGGTGGCCACCACCAACCGCAACTTCGTGGGCAGGATGGGGCATCCAGAGAGCGAGGTATATCTCGCCAACCCGGCGGTGGCGGCCGCGAGCGCCGTCCTGGGCCGCATAGGCAGCCCTGACGAGCTTTAGCAGAAGAAGAGGGTGACACACCATGAAGATCAAAGGGAAAGTCTGGAAGTTCGGAGACAATATCGATACCGACCTCATCATTCCGGCCCGGTACCTCAATACTTCGGACCCGGCCGAGCTGGCCAAGCACTGCATGGAGGACGCCGATCCCGCTTTCGCATCCAAGGTCTCCAAGGGAGATATCATCGTTGCCGGGAAGAACTTCGGCTGCGGCTCTTCAAGGGAACACGCCCCCATAGCAATAAAGGCTGCGGGTGTTTCCGCTGTGGTGGCGCCCAGCTTTGCGAGGATCTTCTACCGCAATGCATTCAACATGGGGCTTCCCATCTTCGAGTGCCCGGAGGCGGCGGCCGCCATCGAGGAGGGGCACGAGGTGGAGATAGACGGCGACACCGGAACCATAACCGATCTCACAACCGGTGAGACATTCAAGGCCCAGCCCATCCCGCCGTTCATGCAGTCCCTGATAGCAGACGGCGGGCTCATCCCCCACATAATGAAAAAGCGGAAGGCGGCATAGGCCCCTCCACTCTTTTTATACAGAAAGGAGAACTACGCTATGAAGAGCTACAAGATCGCGGTCATTCCAGGAGACGGAACCGGACCCGAGGTGGTCCGCGAGGGAGTGAAGGTGCTCGACGCCGCAGCAGAGCGGTTTGGATTCAAGCTGGATTACACCTGGTTCGACTACGGCGGAGACCGGTATCTCAAGACCGGCGAGGTGCTGCCGGACGACGCGGTGGACCGTCTCAAGGAACACCAGGCCATCTTTCTGGGGGCCATAGGCCATCCCGACGTCAAGCCCGGTATCCTCGAGAAGGGTATCCTCCTCTATCTGCGCTTCGCGCTGGACCAGTATATCAATCTCCGCCCGGTGGTGCTCTATCCAGGCGTGGACACCCCGCTCAAGGACAAAGGACCCGAAGAGATCGACTTCGTGGTGGTCCGTGAGAACACCGAGGGGCTGTATGCGGGCGCAGGCGGGGTGCTCAGGAAAGGAACCCCAGACGAGGTGGCGGTCCAGGAGTCCATAAACACCAGGAAGGGGGTGGAGCGTTGCATCCGGTTCGCCTTCGAGTACGCCAGGAAGAGGAACAAGAAGAAGAAGGTGACCCTCTGCGGAAAGACCAACGTCCTGACCTTCGCCTTCGATCTGTGGGAGAGGACGTTCTACGAGGTGGCCAAGGAGTATCCCGACATAGAGACCGACTATGCCCACGTGGACGCCACCTGCATGTGGATGGTAAAGAATCCCGAGTGGTTCGACGTGATAGTCACCGACAACATGTTCGGAGACATCATCACCGACCTGGGTGCCATGATACAGGGCGGCATGGGTATAGCCGCCGGGGGTAACATCAATCCCGAAGGTGTGTCTATGTTCGAGCCCATAGGCGGTTCGGCCCCCAAGTACACTGGCAAGAATGTCATAAACCCCCTGGCGGCCATATGCGCCGGCCAGATGATGCTGGAGTCCTTAGGCGAGGAGGATGCGGCAAGGGCCATCGAGAACGCGGTCAAGAAGGTGGTCTCCGAGAAGCTGGAGAGCCTTTCTGCGGGCAGGATGGGTTACAGCACTACTGAGGTGGGCGACATGGTCGCCGAGTTCACCAAGAGCTTGTAGGGGTCGGATATGGCGAAGGGTTTCAGTGTTGCAGTAGCAGGCGCCACCGGAGCGGTGGGGCAGATGATGATAAAGGTGTTGGAGGAGCGGGACTTCCCTGTCTCCAGGATCAAGTTTCTCGCCTCCGAGCGCTCCGAGGGGAAGCGGCTGGAGTTCAAGGGGGAAGAGGTGGTGGTCGAGCGGCTCACCCACGATTCGTTCGATGGGGTGGATATCGCCCTGTTCTCTGCTGGAGGTGGAAGGAGCCTGGAGTTCGCCCCTTCTGCGGCAAGGGCCGGCGCCGTGGTGGTTGACAACTCCAGTGCCTGGCGCATGGATCCCGACGTTCCCCTGGTGGTTCCAGAGGTGAATCCGCAGGACGTGGCCGGGTACACCAAGAAAGGTATCATAGCCAATCCCAACTGCTCCACCATCCAGATGGTGGTGGCGCTAAAGCCACTGTATGACTATGCCAGGATCAAGAGGATAGTGGTTGCCACCTACCAGGCGGTATCTGGCTCTGGTCAGAAGGCCATAGACGAGCTCATGACCCAGGCCAGGGCTTGGTGCAAGGGCGAGCCCATAGAGAATAGCGTCTATCCCCACCGCATTCTGTTCAATTGTCTTCCCCACATAGATGTATTCCTGGACAACGGTTACACCAAGG
>WFVQ01000089.1 GCA_015491585.1 Deltaproteobacteria bacterium | reverse complement strand
GCTAAGATGTTACCTGGAAAGTGTGGAGATAGACTCTACAACGCCGCTCGAGGCCCTGAACCATCTTGCCAAACTCAAGTCAATGATTCAAAATAGCTGAATGATGTGCACCAGGGAAAAGGACAAAAAGGTTGGGCTCGCCCTGGTATGTTCCTTTTTTGTAGTTTCCCTGGTGTTACCCCTTCTCTTTTCGCCCCCCTCATACTCTTCCTCTCTGTCCAAGGCCGAGCTGGCCTACAAGGAGGCCAAGCGTTCCTATCGGCAGCTCTCCAAAAGCCGCCGTATGCGTCGGGACCGCCGTAACTGGATCAGGGTGGTCCAGAAATTCCGCAAGGTCTATCTCACCTATCCCGACGATCCTGACGTGGCACCGCGCTGTCTCTACATGATGGCGCGCACCTATGAGGAACTGTACGGCTATTCCCGCAGGAAGGCGGATATCCGCGAGGCCATAGAGCGGTACGAGGTTCTGGTAGAACGTTTCCCAGACAGTTATCTCACCGCCAATGCCCTGTACGCCCTTGGACGGCTCTACCAGAAGGTGGGCAAGCCGGACATGGCGCGGGATGCCCTTGGTCAGTTGCTGGAGGAGTTTCCGAGAAGCCGCCTGGTATCCAGGGCCAAGCGAAGGCTCGCTGCCCTGGGAGGGCGTCCTGCTGCCAAGAGGCCTGAACCGGAGCCAGCGGCTTCGGGCAAGGTCGCTGTGAAGGGTAAGCAGTTCGTAAAGAAGGTGAGGTACTGGTCTGAGCGCGACTATACCCGCGTGGTCATAGACACCAGCGGCCCGGTCCACTTCAAGACCGGCACTCTTCCAGCGGACAGGCGGCGCAAGAGGCCCAAGCGCTACTACATAGATATATCGCCGGCTGTCAAGGCGCGCGGGGTGAAGCGGGCGATCTCCGTGCGCGACGGCCTGCTCAAGCGGGTAAGGGTGGCCCAGTTCGACAAGGACACCGTGCGTGTCGTATTTGATCTCCAGAAGACCAGGAAGCTCCAGAGCTTCTTCATGGAGAATCCTTTCAGGATCGTAGTGGATGCCTTTGGTGAGAACTATTCCAAGGTGTGTTCCAGGCCTAAGGCGGCGGCGTCCAAGAAAAAGGGGCCGGAGAAGAAGTCCGGCAAACCCGCGCAACCAAGCGGAAAGGGCAAGAAGGGAGGAACAGAACCCAAGGGCATCCTGTCCATGGCCCAGCAGCTCGGCCTCTGTGTCAGGAGGGTGGTGATCGATGCCGGGCACGGTGGAAAGGACCCAGGTGCCATCGGCAGATCTGGGCTGAAGGAGAAGGACGTCACGCTCAGGCTGGCCAAGCGGGTTGCCTCTATCCTGGAGAAGGAGTACGGGATGGAGGTGTATCTCACCAGGAGCAAGGACCGGTTCGTCTCCCTGGAGAGGCGTACGGCCATCGCCAATGCCAAGAAGGCGGACCTCTTCATATCCATACACGTCAATTCCGCCAGGAACCGCAGGCTGAGGGGCGTGGAGACCTATTACCTCAACTTCGCAGTGGATGAGAGCGCCATGAGGGTGGCAGCCAGGGAGAATGCTGTTACCCAGAAGAGGATAGGCGAGCTGAAGAGCATATTGGACAGGATCGTGAAGAATGCGAAGATCAAGGAGTCGTCCAGGCTGGCAGAGAAGATCCAACAGGAGCTGGTGCATAACCTTAAGAGGCGGTACAGCGGAGTTAAGAGCCTGGGGGTCAAGAGGGCGCCGTTCTTCGTGCTCGTTGGGGCGCAGATGCCCGCCGCGCTCGTAGAGGTCTCTTTCATAAGCAACAGGAGGGAGGAGCAGAGGCTCAGGGACTCCCGCTATCTGGATTCTGCGGCGAGGGGCATAGCCAAGGGCATAGCAGCCTATGCCTCTGATATGAGGCTGGCTGGTCTTCAGTAGCATGTTTTTCCTAAAATAGGTTGAATTTTTCGGGGGCGATTGATAAATTCCGTAGAAGTCGGGTATGAGGCAGCTTGCTATTCCATCATTTTTCATTAAAGGAGGTTTTTTATGCGCTGGGGGTTTAGGAAGAGTGGTTATCTTTTCGTAGCTGTAGCCGCCATATGGGGCCTCGTCTTCCTGGGAGGGTGTGCCAAGAAGAGCGTGGGAGTCGATGGGGGCCTTCCCACTGAGCAGGTGGGTGGCGCTGGCGGAGCGGCCGGGGGTGCCGCGGGCGGCGGCATGGGAGAGTCTGCCCTTGCCGGTCAGGGCGGTATCCAGGAGGCCGGTGCGGTCATCGAGGGGCGTACCAGTGGCCCAATGCTTCCCATATATTTCGATTTCGACAAGTACAACATAAAGCCTGAGATGAGGGCCCGCCTCGAGGACAATGCCAAGTTCCTCCTCGAGCATCCAGAGGTCAGGATAGAGATCCAAGGCAACTGTGATGAGCGCGGTACGGCCGAATACAACCTTGCCCTTGGAGAGAAGAGGGCGAGGAGCGCCAAGGAGTATCTTGTCAACCTCGGCGTGGATCCCCAGCGGATAGAGGTGGTCAGCTTCGGAGAGGAGAGGCCCCTGGATCCCGGTCACAACGAGGATGCATGGGCGAAGAACAGGCGCGATGATTTCGTCATCATAAAATAGTTATTGACAACTTTGCGCTTGCTGGTTAGAGACCACAGCATCTGGTTAGATGCTGTGGTTTTTTTGTGGCCCCTTCGCTTGGGTCCCTTCATGTGTTATCGTTCGGCGGAACAACGGTTAATTTCCATTAGGAGGAGTCAGTTGATGAAATCTCTGGTTATTAAGGGCCTTGGTGCGTTGCTGGTCTTGGTGCTGTGCATGGCCCCTGGCGTGGAAGCAGCGAGCGGTGGTATCGCGGTCATAGATCTCCAGAAGGTGGTGCGGCAGTCCGCTGCCGGCAAGGCCGCCATGCAGAAGCTCAACAAGAAGCTGGAGAAGCTCCAGCAGGAGCTGAAGAAGAAACAGGAGGAGATCAAGGCGTTCAAAGAGGACCTCGACAAGAAGGGGCCTCTCATGAATGCAGAGGCCAGGACCGAGAAGGAGCGCCAGCTCCAGAAGATGATCCGTGACTACAAGGCCCAGAGCGATGATGCGCAGTTCGAGATGAAGCAGGCCGAGTCCAAGGTCATGGAACCCATCTTCAAGGTTATCGAGAACCTGGTTAACAAGATCGGTAAGGAGAAGGGGTACGCCATTATACTCGAGAAGAAGATGCCCGGTCTCTACTTCAATTCTCCGGCTGTGGACATCACCGACGAGGTAATCAAGGCGTATGACGCCCAGGGACAGGCAACGAAGAAATAGTTGGCAGGTGCACCTATGCTCGATGTGGAGATAGATAAAGTTTCGTCCCTTTCCAGTGAAGAATTGGCCTCCCTGGGAGAGATGTGGAGGAGATGTGCCGGCAGGATCATCCTCTCCACTACCCTTGCCAGGAGTGGTCATCCAGGAGGTTCCCTCTCTTCCCTCCACGGCCTGCTGGTTACCTATGCCTCCATCAGGAAGCGGCCTGCAGAGCCCAGATGGGAAGGGCGTGACCGGGTCGTGGTCAGCATGGGGCACATATCTCCTGCTGTCTATGCGGTGCTGGCCGAGTACGGCTACTTGAGCGAGGATGAGTTCCTCACCGGCTTCCGCCGGGCCGGAGCCGCTTGCTCCGGCCACGTCGAGCAGGTGGTGCCCGGCGTCGAGTGGAATACCGGGAATTTAGGCCAGGGATTGTCCGCGGGTTGCGGCATGGCCCTGGCCCAGAAGCTTAAGGGTATAGATGCCAAGACCATAGTCTTCATGGGCGACGGCGAGCAGCAGAAGGGACAGGTGGCAGAGGCCCGGCGCTTTGCCACCAAGTTCGGGTTAGACAACCTCATCGCCGTGGTGGACAGGAACCATCTCCAGATCGGGGGCTCCACCGAAGAGGTGATGCCGGTAAACGTGCGGGAGGAGTACCAGGCCGCTGGATGGAACGTGATCTATGTGGGGAATGGGCACGATTACAACGAGCTCTTCTCTGCCCTCCGCAGGGCATGGCTCCACGAAGACCTTATCCCCGGACGCCCCACGCTGCTGGTGCTCCGTACCGTCATGGGCAAGGGCGTGAGCTTCATGGAGGGCAAGGCCAAGTACCACGGCTCCCCCCTTCCGCCTGAGGATGCTAAGAAGGCCCTTTCGGAGTTGGGGCTGGATCCAGGGCTCCTGGATCAGTGGCAGGAGCGGCGCGATGCCGCTACGGACGTGTGTAAAGCCCATGAGGTGGAGCATCCCTACCCCCATATAGAGGTGGGTGAGCCAAGGGAATACGGTGCCGATGTGAAGACCGATTGCCGGTCCGCCTACGGAAACGCCCTGGAGGATCTGGCCAAGCTCAACAACGGTGGTCCTGCGCCTAAGGTGCTTGGATTCAGTTGCGATCTTGAGGGGTCGGTTAAGATGCAGGGCCTGCATTCGGTGTCTCCCAATGCCTTCATAGAGTGCGGCATCCAGGAACACCATGCGGCCGCGTGCGCTGGGGCCATGAGCTGCGAGGGTTTTTCCGTTTTCTTCAGCACCTTTGGTGTGTTCGCGGTGGCGGAGACGTACAACCAGCACCGCCTCAGCGACCAGAACGGGTCGCATCTCAAGATCGTCTCAACGCACCTGGGGCTGGACGTAGGGGAAGACGGGCCCACGCACCAATCCATAGATTACATCGGGCTGCTCAACAATCTGTTCGGATTCTCCATCTTCATGCCTGCGGATCCCAACCAGACCGATCACATAGTCCGTCACGTAGCCTCGGTCCCTGGCAACTGCTTCGTGGGCATGGGGCGTTCCAAGATGGGCGTCGTCACCACCGAGGACGGGAAGCCCTTCTTCGGCAAGGGATACAAGTTCGTTCCCGGCAGGGCCGACTGGCTCAGGAGCGGGGGCAGGGCCACCTTCATCACCTACGGTTCCGCCGTTCCCTATGTACTGGAGGCGTGGCGGCTGCTGAAGGAGAAGGGTGTGGAGGTGGGCGTGCTGAACATGGCCTCCATAAAGCCCTTGGACCAGGATGCCATCGAGAAGGCCGCCCTTGCGGGTCCCATCGTGACAGTGGAGGACCATGTGCCCCATACCGGCTTGGGCGGGCTGGTGGCCCAGGTGCTGGTCTCCAGGGGTGTCGCGCAGCGCGTCGAGAACGTCGGCGTGACCCATTATGGCGGTTCCGGCAAGCCCGCGGACCTCTATGCGGCCCAGGGCATAGAGCCAGGTGCCCTGGCGGCCAGGATGGAATCCCTCATATCGGAGTGATCGCCGCCACCCCGGTTTCCGCG
>WFVQ01000088.1 GCA_015491585.1 Deltaproteobacteria bacterium | reverse complement strand
CTTGATGCGGGTATAGTGGGTGGAGAGATAGGAGTCGTCCACCGAGGCCACCGCCAGGTTGCTGCCGGTGAGGGGGTCGAATATCCGGGCCTCTATCTCCAGACCGCCCTGGGGCCGCATAACGAACTCACCGGTCACCACATATTTTGCCCCCAGGCCGTGGCCCACATCGGCTATGGTGTTGGTGTTGAGGATGCCGTGGTTGTACTCCTCGTCCAGGATCTTCTTCCACCGCTTGAAGTCCCTGGTGATGACGTTCTGGAAGTTGCCCCTCTCCATGACCAGGGCCTGCTCCACGGCCCTCTCTATACAGCGGCATACCCGCCTCTGTTCTTCGGTGAGGTTGGCTCCCTCCGCCATGGCGGCCGGCCTGAAGAAATAGACCGCCACATCGGTGATGGGATGGGGGAGCTCATCGTCCAACCGGGCCGCCAGTTCCCTGGTCACGTCCTCCAACTGGGACGGGGATAGATCGGCGCCGAAAACAGGTGCTGCCAGTAGCAGGCAGGAAATCAAGACCCATGAAAGTAGCCGCAGGGATCCGGCCCCCATTCCTCACCCCCTGAATGGTTGCGGATTCGGCCCCATTGTGGTTGTTTCCAGTAGCCCTGTCAAGGAAGTGGGGTATGGATTGGTTTGGGGAGAGTCACATAGGGCTTATCCGCCCCAACAACGAGGATTGCTTTGGGGCCTTGCCCGACGAAGGGCTCTGGATAGTGTGTGACGGCATGGGCGGGCACGCCATGGGCGAGCAGGCCAGCCGCCTGGCGGTGGATACGGTGCTCCGTGGGGTGGGCCGAGGGCTGGGTCTGAAACAGGCCCTAATGGAGGCCCACCGGGCCGTGGCCGCCCTGGCCCATGGGCCGGATGGCCGCCGCACCCCTGGCTCCACGGCGTGCGCCCTCCGGATCCGGGGCCGGCGGTGGGAGTGCGCCTGGGTCGGGGACTCCAGGCTCTGGTCCTGGGACGGAAGGCGACTCCGCCTCCTCACCCTCGACCACACCCGGGCCCAACGGCTGGTGAAGCTCGGTATCATCACCTTGGATGAGGCGGAAACCCATCCCCAGCGCCACGTCCTGGTCCAGTGTCTGGGTATGAAGGAGGGGGAGCCGGAACCCGAGATGGTTGAAGGAGAGTGGAGGGAAGGGATGGCCGCCTTCATCCTCACCACCGACGGTGCCGTGGGCCACGAAGATCCAGAAGCCATGGAAAGGGCTCTCAGGGGGACAGGCTCACCCAAGGAGGCGGTAAGGCGCATCATCGAGGCCAGCCTGGAAGCGGGAGGCCGGGACAACATAACGGCCGTGGTGGTGGACTGGCCCCGCAGCGCCCCCTCCCTCCTGGAGCGGGCCGCCCGTATCCTCAAAAGGGTGATCTGAAAAATGCATGTGTTAAGTAAGGAGGACGATCATAAGGGGCGGCGGTCATAAGGGTCCTGGTTGAGGTGAGGTCAGGGACATCGGCCTCCTGTTTGCCGCCTCCGCTCCGCTTTGGCCGGCGCAAGGGCCGTCCCTGGCCCTGGCGCCGGTGGGGGCATCCATGCCCCCAAAGGCCCCCTGCCGAGAACAGCCGGATTGGGGGTTGTGCCATCCACAAACCCACCACGTTTGAGGAAAATGGGATATACTTTATCTGTCCAGTTTGTGTTTCTCACCGAAAAGGCTATATTTTTCTTAATGAAGTACGACGTGGCCTCAAAGGTCCTGTTGAGTCGGTGCAAGGACGAAATACTAAGGCATTTCGCCGGGCTGCCCATCAAATCCTCCACCCTCCTGGAAACCGCGGCCCTGGAGACGGTCTCCATGAGAAGGGCCGATTTCGCCCTGAGGGCCGAGCTGGAGGATGGTTCCAGGCGCTGGTCCTTGTGGAGTTCCTCTCCTCATGGCGCAGGACCAGCCCCATTCCTCTCCTGGAGTATCGGTGCAGGCACCTCCTGGAGGAGGAGATGGGGGTGATATCCCTGATTGTGCTGCTCTCGCCGGACTCCGCAGTCACCAATCGCTATGAGGACGAGGAGGTGAGGTATGAGTTCCGGCTGGTAAAGATAGCGGACTTCCGGGCCGAGGAGGTGATGGAGCTCAACATCCCCTGTCTCTTGCCCTTCGTGCCCCTGATGAAGGGGGGCGAGCAGTATCTCGACGAGGCGGACCGGAGGATCACAGAGGGTCCTTTCTCCCTGGAGGTAAAGAGCGACCTATTGACCGGGATGGCCATCCTGAGCGGCCTGGTCTCCCAGAGCTGGCCCATGAGACTGATAGAAAGGAGGCGGGACATCATGATAGAGTCGGCGGCCTATGAGATCATCAGGCAAGAGGGCTATCAAGAGGGCATCAAGGCGGGAATAGAACGAGGTATAGAGCAGGGGATGGAGCAGGGCCTTGAACGCGGCATCAAACATGGGAGGCAACAGGGCCTCCTCTTCGCCATAAAGACCATCCTTGAGCTGAGGTTCGGGGCCGAGGGTCTCAAGCTCTATCCTGAGATCAAAAAGATAGAGGACATTGATCTCCTGGAGACCATTGCCGATACTGCAAGGATAGCCGAGGATATCGAGCAGATCAGGGCGGTTTACAGCCAGTCATAGGCAGAGCCCATGGCGGGCCTATCCTTTGGAACGCCGAAAGGCCTAAAATCGTCTCAGGTGGGCTGGGAGGCAGGGGATATCTTGGAATTCACCACCTTCTCCAGGTGATCCAGCCGCTCGAGGACCGGACGGATCATGGTGCGACGGTCCCAGGCTATGTAGCCGAAGATCGCGACCAGCAGTGTTATGATCGCGCCGAACAGGGTCAGCATGATGTAGAGAAGATTGTCTATACGCTTGTTCAAGGCGGCCTGGCCGGCTCTCATATCTGCCCTCAAATCGTCTATGCGTTTATTCAAAAGGGCTTGACCTGCCTTCATTTCGGCCCGCAGGTCGTCGATACGCTTATTCAGAGTGATCTGGCTGGCTTCCAGCTTGGCAGACAGGTCATCGATACGCTTATTCAAGGCTGTCTGCCCACTCTCCAGTTTTGCGGATAGGTCATCGATACGCTTATTCAAAGCGTCATGCCCTGCCTCGAGGCGGGAGAGGCGCTCCACTATTTCCCTGTCGGTGATGCGCTTGGCAGGCTCGAAGGCGAAGGAAGAGACCGCCCCTGCCAAAAGGAAGAAGCCCACCAGCAC
>WFVQ01000087.1 GCA_015491585.1 Deltaproteobacteria bacterium | reverse complement strand
GAGATGGCTTAGGATCCAACAAGACCGGCACCCTGTTCTCTCCGGCAAGCCGAAGCAGGAATGCGAATAGCCCTGGGGTCACCACCCCTTTTGCATAATCAGAGATCACCACGCCGTCGCTGCCAGGAACCGCAGAGCCCAGCGCACGCTCCAGCGCCTCCTCCACCTTCCGCGGGACGGGCGCTGTCTCCTCCCAGTCAACCCGCACCATCTGCTGGCCCCTGGCGATGATCCTGGTCTTGACCGTGGTGGGCCTCTCCGGATCGGTCACCAGCCCGGAACCATCCATTCCGGCCCGTGCGAGAAGGGAGCCGTATCCCCTCCCGGCATCGTCTGCTCCGACCACCCCGACCAGGAGAGGCTCGCCGCCCAAGGAGGCGACGTTGTGGGCCACGTTGGCAGCGCCACCCAGCACCATCACCTCCTCCTGCACCGCCACCACCGGCACCGGCGCTTCAGGCGAGATGCGGCTGGCATCTCCTCTGACGAAACGGTCAACCATGAGGTCGCCCAGGACCACGATGCGACGCCCCTTGAATATCGTTTCTATCTGCAAACCTTGCCTCCTGCCCCAGCCGGCCACGACTCCGCTACTTCCCTCTTCCGCCGTGCTCGTCCTCCAGGGGCCTGGCCTCGTCCACAAGCATCACCGGGATGTCGTCCTCTATCCTATATACCAGGCGGCAGGCGCGGCAGACCAGGCCGTCCTCCTGAGGGGTGAGTTCCAGGCCGCCCTTGCACTTGGGACAGACCAGTATGTCCAACAACTCTTTGGAAACCGCCATCTTTCACCTTCCTTCCAGGACGGAGCCGTCCGCCCAAACGATTTTAAGCAAGGATAACAACCAGCCCATAGCTTAGCAATGAAGCAGAGATGGGCTATAATCCCGTCCCATGACACCATCTGGGACGAGGGCCGTATTCCTCGACAGGGACGGCACCATCATAGAAGACGTTCACTATCTGGCAGACCCGGACCATATCCGATGGCTGCCCGGTGCGATGGAGGCCCTGAAACTCCTCGCAGACCACGGGTTCCTCCTGGTGGTGATAACCAACCAGTCGGGCGTCGCCAGGGGCTTCTTCGGCGAGGAGCTGATCAAGACCGTCCATGCACGCCTGGAATCCGAACTGGAGGCCTTGGGAGTGAGGGTGGCGGGATGGTACTATTGTCCCCACCATCCCAGCGAAGGCCGTCCCCCCTACCGGCAGAAGTGCGGGTGCAGGAAACCCAGGCCAGGAATGGTGCTGCGCGCCGCCAGGGAGCTGGGGATAGACCTATCGCGGTCATACACTGTGGGAGACTCGCTGCGCGACGTGGAGTGCGGGCTGAACGCCGGGACCTCGCCTATCCTGGTCGAGACCGGGAAGGGGGCAGAAGAGAAAAACAGGGCCAGGCATGATGTGCCTGGAATCGAGGTATTCCCCACGCTCCTGGATGCCGCGCGCTGGATATGCTCCCGCGGCGTTGAAGTTTGACGTCCTGCAATTATATTGTCTCAATTTCCGGCCAACCGGCCGCCTGGGCCCCATGAGGCCAAGAAGAGGACTCCGCTCTTATGCCCCAGTCACCACCGTCAACAACAGTCCGTGTATGGCGCCTCATCCGCCCCTATGTGAGGCGGGTCATCATCGGGATCGTCTTCAGCCTGTTCGTCTCGGGCATAAACGGCGCCATCGCCTGGCTGGTGAAGCCTGCAATGGACCACATCTTCGTGGCAAAGCGGTACGACCTCCTGTGGCTGCTGCCCGCAGGGGTCTTCATCCTCTACGTGTTGAGGGGGCTGGGGGCGTTGCTCCAGACCTATTACATGCAGACCGCGGGGTTCAAACTGGTCAGGGACTTGCGCAACCGCTGTTTCGAGACGGTGATAAACCTGCCGGTAGCTACCCTGGGCAGGTGGTCTTCGGGAGAGATGATCTCGAGGATCATGAACGACATCGGACTCCTCAGCAAGATCCTCTCCGAGAGCTTCAGGACATTCATGATACAGGTCCCCTCCGTCCTGGTGCTAATGGGTGTGGCCCTGTACCGCAGGTGGGACCTGGCGCTCCTCAGCTTCACCCTCCTCCCTTTCATCGCCGTGGTGACAAGGAAGATGAGCCAGTACGTGAAGAGGAAGCGCAAGGACGTGCAGCACTGCCTGGCCGTCCTGACCCACAGGATGAACGAGGTGCTCCTGGGCAGCAAGGTGGTCAAGATATTCAACATGGAAGGCCCCAAGGTGAAGCAGTTCCGGAGGGCGGGCCAGGACCACTACCACCAGTCCACCAGGCTGCTGAGGCTCAAGGAGGGAACCAAGTATGTCAACGAGGTGCTCTCTGGAGTTGCGGTCAGCTTCATCATAGGCTACGGCGGCTTTCTCGTAGTCAAGGGGGAGATCACCTCAGGCGACTTCTTCTCCATACTCACTGCGATAGTAATGGCCTTCGCGCCGCTGAAGAAGCTGGGCAAGAGCTACGGCACCTTCCAGGAATCCATAGGCGTGCTGGAGAGGATAGAGGACTTCCTGGAACTCCCTCCTGAGAGCAGCGGCACCAAAGAGGTGACGGGCCTGAAGGGAGAGATACGGTTCCTCGGGGTCGATTTCGCCTATCCAGGAACAAAGGCCACTGTACTCCACGGCATCAACCTCTCCATCCCCAGCGGGACCACATTTGCCATCGTTGGTCCCAGCGGCGCGGGAAAGAGCACGCTGGTGGACCTGATCCCCAGGTTCTACGACCCCACCAGGGGAGAGGTGCTCTGGGACGGCACGGACCTGAAGGAGCTGGACCTGCGTTCCCTGAGAAAGAACATCGCCCTGGTCACCCAGGACGTCATACTCTTCAGTGACACGGTTCGTGAGAACATCGCCTTCGGGCGCCGGGACGCCACCTTCGAGGAAATCGTCGAGGCGGCGAAGCTGGCCCAGGCCCACGATTTCATAGAAGAGCTGCCCAACGGTTATGACACCGTGCTCGATGAACGGGGACTGAACCTGTCTGGAGGCCAGCGGCAGCGTATAGCCATAGCCAGGGCCTTCCTGAAGAACCCGCCGGTCCTGATCCTGGACGAGGCCACCAGCGCCCTGGACACCCTCTCCGAGCAGGGGGTCCAGGAGGCCCTCGACGAAGTCATGAGAGGTCGGACCACCATAGTCATCGCCCACAGGCTCAGCACCATACAGAACGCTCATCAGATCGCGATAATGGACAACGGGCGCATCGCCGCGGTCGGCACGCACAAGGAGCTACTTGCCGGCAATCCACTCTACAGGGAGCTTTACCAGCAGTGGGAACACCATCATTAGACGGCCTATGGGCCGGAAACGGCGGAATCCGGAGGATTCTCGTGGTCCGTCCCAGTGCAATGGGGGACGTGGTGATGGCATCGGTCCTGCTGGAAGGGCTCCACGCCCTCTTCCCAGGAGCCGAGATCGACTGGCTCCTGGCCCCATCCCTAACGCCGCTCATGGAAGGCCATCCTCTCATCAACAGCGTAATCGCGTGGGACAAGGAGGAGTGGAGAAGGGCGGCGCGAAAGGCCGACGTCTTGGGGCTGTGGCGTGAGGTCCGCTCCCTGGGGAAAAGGCTCTCCTCCAGGCGGTACGACCTCGCGTTGGACTGCCAGGGGCTGCTGAGAAGCAGGTTCCTCTGCTGGATATCTGGCGCATCGAGGAAGATAGGATTCGAGTCCAGGGAACCGGGCGGATTTCTCATGGACCGCCTGATATCCAGGCCCGATTCCAGCCTGTTCGCCTCCGAATACCTCCACATGCTGCGGGAGCTGGGATACACCGGCGATGATCCCCTTCCCTCCCTCCACCTGAAGACCGCTGTACAGGAGGCGGCGCGGCGGCTCCTGGAGTCCCAGGCAACCGCTGAAGGCCATGCCGTGATAGCCCCATTCACCACCCGTCCCCAGAAGCACTGGAGCCATACAGGATGGGCAGAGGTGATGACCCATCTCCATAAGAAACAGGGGCTGATGCCGGTGGTCCTCGGGGGACCGGAAGACGAGGAGAGGGGCCGGGCCATAGTGGCTGCGGCAGGCTGCGGCCTCTCCCTGGCAGGGGCATGCAGCGTAGCGGAGAGCGCTGCAGTGGTCAGCCAGGCCCGGTTGGTGGTGGGGGTGGACACAGGAATCACCCACATGGGGACCGCCTTCCACCGGCCCACGGTCGCCCTCTTCGGCGCTACCAGGCCCTATCTCGAACCGCCTTCTCCCGCTACCGCCATAATCTATCACGGTCTTCCCTGCTCCCCTTGCCGCCGCCGCCCTGTGTGCGATAACAAGCACACATGCATGGAGACGATCACCGTCCGCGAAGTCATCGAGGCCTGCGAAGCGGCCATTGCCTCTACTCAGGAAGCAGGAGGCGCGAAATGCATCGAGGCCGTAGGGGCTGGCGCCACGGTTTATAGCCGTAACCAGGAGGGCAGACGGTGAAGGTGATCCATGTTGAATGTGGCACGAACCTCTACGGAGGCGCCCTCCAGGTCCTCTATCTGCTCAGGGGCCTGCGCGAGAGGGGGATCGGCTCCCTCCTGATCTGTCCAGCAGGAAGCGCCGTGGAGCAGGCAGCCGGAGAAGCTGGGCTCGACACCGCTCCAGTGAAGTACAGGGGAGAGCTTGACCCCTCCCTCCTCCTCTCACTGCTGGGCCATCTAAGGAGTGGGACAGGAGTGAGGATCCTCCACGCCCACAGCCGGCGGGGGGCCGATACCTGGGCCTCTGCGGCGGCCAGGATCACGGGAGTGCCTTTGATAATCACCAGGAGAGTGGACAACCTCGAGTCCAGGACCGCGGCGAGGTTCAAGTATGGAAGGGCGGCTGCGGTGGTGGCCATCTCAAGGGCCATCGCGGAGATCCTGGCAGGCCAGGGCGTGGAACAGGAGAAGATACGGCTCATCTACAGCGCCGTGGACACCTCGCTTTACAGGCCCGGAGGAGACCGCTCCGCACTTCAGGAGGAATTATCCCTTCCTGCCCATGCAAAGCTCGTGGGCATGGTCTCGCAATTCATCCCCAGGAAAGGCCATGACGTCATGCTGGAGTGCATACGAAACATGGTGAGTGAGGTGCCAGATGCGCGGTTTCTCTTCTTCGGGAAAGGGCCTTTGAAGGAGAAGATCGAGAATATGGCCGCTGAGATGGGGATCGGAGATGTGTGCCGCTTCTGCGGGTTCAGGGAGGATCTCCCCGCTCTGCTTCCATCCCTCGATCTGTTGGTCCACCCTGCCATCATGGAGGGGCTGGGGGTATCCCTGCTCCAGGCCTCGGCATGCGGCGTTCCCATCGTAGCGGCCAAGGCAGGCGGGATCCCTGAAGTGGTGATCCACGGGAAGACCGGGGTCTTGGTGCCCCCTGGCGACCCTCAGGCCCTGGCCCGAGCGGTGATCAGGCTGTTGAAGGAGAGAGAGGAAGCAGAACGCATGGGAAGGGCCGGACGGCGCATGGTTGAACAGAGATTCTCCATTGATAGGATGGTGGAGGAATATCTTGACCTCTACTGTCAAGTGGCCTCCAGGGGGGCAACCAGGTGAACTTGATATACCTCAGCACCAGCAAACTCCACAGGAACCGGGCCAACCTCGTGCAGACACTCCACACGGTTCAGGCACTCGTCAGGGCAGGATGCCGGGTGGAGCTTTTCATGCCGCCGGTGCGTGGGGGGGCAGATGTTGATCAACGTCTGAAGGAGGTGGGGATTGAAAACAGGCTCGATCTGAGACCTACCCAGCTCCTCCACTCCAGATGGAAGCCCCTCGGGTTTCTACCCCTATGCCTAATCATGCGGCGGCGCCTGCTGAACGCAGACAGGATATTGGTGCGAAGCCATTACATCAGCGAGGCACTGGTGAGGCACCGCATACCCCACTGGTTCGAGGTCCATGACGTAGGACACCTCAAACGCGAGGGCTATCTGGACCGCCTGGTCTCGGCATGCACAGAGGGCACGGTCACGCACCTCCTACCCATAAGCAGGGCCGCGGCAAACGCCCTGGAACAGGCGGGTGCGCCTGGAGAACGTGTCAAGGTGATTCCGTGCGGGGCTGATTACGGCCGCTTCTCCTCAGTGCCGCTGCCCGGGCCCGAGGCCATGAGATTCCTAAGGATAATGTATATAGGAAGGATAAGCCGGGACCGCGGACTGGACATCTTTCTCCATCTGGCCCGCAGCCGGGTTGGCGAGGTATGGCTGATAGGAGAGGTCGAGGATGGAGAGGAGCTGCTGCGCGGAGAGGAGGGTGTCCGCCTCGTTCCTTTCGTGCCGCACAGGGATGTGCCTGCATGGTACGGCAGGTGCGGAGTAGTGCTCCTTCCGTACCAGCCCGGTCTCACTACCTCCACCTCGTTCAGCCCCCTGAAGCTGTTCGAGGCCATGGCAGCGGGGCGGCCCATCGTGGCCAGTGACCTGCCGGCCCTCAGGGAGATATTGAGCCACGGCGAGACCGGGCTACTGGTCCCACCCGACGATCCCGGGGCATGGCTGGAGGCCGTGGAGGCGCTGAGGAGCGATCCGGAGATGGCCGTGGCCCTCGGCAAGAGAGCGCGGGAAGCGGCCAGGAGCTACTCCTGGGAGGCCAGGGCGCGCAGGCTCATGGAGATAGAGTGAACGTGGCACCGGAAAACAGCTATAGAATACCATTTTACAACAAGGTGGGCCTCGCCGGGCTCTACCTCTTCTCCTTCTTCAGCCTCTACAGCATAACCTTTGCCACGGCCGGCATCATACTCATGGCATTGGCCCTGCCCTTCAAACCGGACTGGCGGCGCAACCTTCTCTTTTCCCCACTCGGTCTGCTGATGGGCGCCAGCCTTGCTCTGATAGCTCTCGGAACCTGGCGCGGTTCACTCCTGCTGCCAGGCACCTTGAAGATCCAGATAGAAGAGGGGCTCAGGTTCGCAAAGCTGTGGCTCTTCCTCCTCCCAGCAATCTGGATAGAGGGAAGCGAACGGAGGGCCTTGCTCGCCCTCCTCCTCTGCCTGACTGGCCTGACCGCGGGCATGCTCTTGTCCCTGGACCATGAGACGGTACATGCGGTGCTGAATGGAGAGCGTACGGGATTTCATCTCAGGATCACACCATTCGGCCTATACAGCGCCACCGCCCTATTGGGATTGTTCCTGTTCTGGCCCAGGATAGGGCAGGGCATGGGGCCGGTTTCCAGGACCTGTGCCCGGACTGGCGCGGTGCTCGCCTTCCTGTCCCTTCTCCAAGGGCTGGTCGCCACCCAGGCGAGAGGAGCATGGCTGGCGCTGTTGAGCGCCGCCCCTGTGATAGCCATCCTTGGCTTGCTGAGAAGAGACCGAAAGCCGGGAGATACCGCACGGAACGCAGTGGCCAAGGGCTCCCTGC
The DNA here is from genome assembly GCA_015491585.1 of Deltaproteobacteria bacterium. Classification (GTDB taxonomy): domain Bacteria; phylum Desulfobacterota; class Dissulfuribacteria; order Dissulfuribacterales; family S140-46; genus S140-46. The sequence goes on along the minus strand of WFVQ01000087.1, from coordinate 10,424 downwards.
TACTGCTTCTATTGGGTGTCCTCCTTGTGGTGCTCAACTTCGATCTCGTCAAGGAGAGAATCGTTGTACAGATCGAGGAGTTCAAGGCCAACCAGGAGTATTCCTTGGATCATATCCCCCAGACCGGGATAGGACAGCGGTTCCACCTCTATGCCTTCGCCATCTCCAAGTGGCGTGAACATCCTCTCCTGGGTTGGGGCACCGGCAGTACCAGGCGGCTTATATCCGAAAGCGGGAGGGAAGACCTGAAAATAAACAGTTGGAAGGGGGAGAGGGTCTGGTTCGACCATCTCCACAGCCTCTACTTCGAGCTTCTGGTCCGGTTCGGGCTGATTGGGCTGTTGCTGTTCGGAGGGACCGCCATGTTCCTGGCCTGGCAGGTATGGAAGGCCGGGAGAGCATTTGCCATGCCCACAGATCTCTGGCTCTTCACACTTGGAGTCTTCCTCATGGCGGCCGTCTGGAACCTCTTCGACTTCCGGCTCCTCCACTGGGATTGGCGGTTCTACTGGATGGTCGCATGGGGAAGCGGCTTCGGACTGGCCCTGCCCAGGAGGCGGTCGTGAAGGAAGAGGGCAGACGGGACATCGCCTTTCTCGGCTTCAGGGGAGGGCCTGGAGGGATCAGCAATGTCATGCTCAACCTCATGAACAGTTGCGCCAGGTTGGGGTTCTCAGTGGACCTCCTGCTCAACAACCCGGACATACCCGAACTGGCCCGGGTGGACCGCGGAATCAGGAGGGTCAGGCTCGGAAGGGCCACTGGCCTGCCGTCGAGCCGCCGGCTGGCTGCCTACCTCTCCGAGGCGCGGCCCAAGGCGATACTGACCAACAGGGAGAGGGCCAACAGGGCCCTGGCCCTGGCCTTGCGCATGTCCTCCCACCGTCCAAAGGTCGTTTTCAGGGTGGGGATGCCGGTCTCGACTGCACTGGAGAGGCGCGGTCCCTTGAAGCGCCGCCTGCGCCAATGGTCCATGAAGGCGGCCTATGGCGCCGCTGACCTGGTGATAGCCAATTCCCACAAAGTGGCCGAGGACCTCGTGAGGTGGATCGGCGTGGACCAGGGACGGATAGAGGTCCTGCCCAATCCGACCGTGTCGCCGGATCTGAAAACGCTGGCCTCGGATGAATGCGGCCATCCCTGGTTCGCTCTCGGCGAGCCGGTGATCCTGGGTATAGGACGTTTGGCGCGCCAGAAGGACTTTCACACCCTGATACGCGCGTTCCACACCGTGGTCCAGAGGCGGCCGGCCAGGCTCGTTATCCTGGGAGAGGGCAAGGAACGGAGCGCGCTGGAAGGGCTGGTGCGGTCGCTCGGGCTGGAGGAAAGGGTGGATATGCCTGGATTCGTCTCCAATCCATTCTCCTATCTCTCCCGCGCATCCCTGTTCGTTCTCTCTTCCGCCTGGGAGGGATCGCCCAACGTCCTCATCGAGGCCCTGGCGGTGGGCACACCCGTGGTATCCACAGACTGCCCTTCTGGCCCGCGCGAGATATTGCAGGATGGCAGATTCGGCCCCCTGGTTGAGGTAGGAGACGTCAGCGGCATGGCCGGGGCCATGGAACGCATGCTGGCCTCGCCTGTATCCAAAGAGCTGCTGAAAGCTGCGGCAGCTCCCTTCCAGGCCCTGGAGGCCACCAGGAGATATCTCGAAGTCATAGGACTGTATCATGGGTAGTGAGCGGATAGCAGTCTTCCTCGCCACATCGGGCCACAGCGGTGTTGACCGGGTGATGGGCAACCTGCTGCCAGAGATGGCAAGGCAGGGAGTCAGAGTGGACCTTCTGAAAATAAGGGGCCACGGTCCCAGGCTCAATGACACCCCGCCAGGACTGAGGAGTATTGACCTGGGGGTCTCCCACGTCAACTCAGCTCTACCCCGTCTTGCCGCCTACCTCCTGCGGAAGAGGCCCAGGGCCATCCTCACCGACAAGGACCGCGTGAACCGGATATCCATTCTCGCCGGCCTCATGACTGGCATGAAGAGCAGGGTGGTAGTGAGGATGGGCACCACCGTGAGCGAGAACCTGAGAAGGCGCTCTCCCCTGTCGCGTCATGCCCAACTCCTCTCCATAAGGCTCCTCTATCCCCGGGCCCACAGGGTGCTGGTGCCCTCTGAAGGCGCCCGCGACGACCTGATCGCCATCGCTCCCTCCCTGGCAGGTTCCGTCCGAGTGGTTTCGAGCCCCATAATCGACCGCGGCTTCCGGTCGCGGGCCTCGGCCCCCTTGGAGCATCCCTGGTTCCAGAGCCAGGACGTGCCTGTGATATTAGGGGTCGGAGAGCTCTGCGAGCGCAAGGACTTCGCCACCCTGATGAAGGGCTTTGCCCTCGCATCCGCTGAACGGGAGATGCGCCTTGTGATCCTCGGAGAGGGGAAGAAGAGGAAAATGCTCCTGGAGCTGGCCGAAGGGCTGGGCATCCAGGAGAGGGTGGACATGCCTGGCTTTGCGCCCAATCCCCTCCCCTACATGGCGGCCGCCTCCTGCTTCTGTATGACCTCCAGGTGCGAAGGGTTGCCGGTGGCCCTGGTGGAGGCCCTGGCCTGCGGGACACCGGCGGTAGCCACCGACTGTCCCAGCGGCCCCAGGGAGGTACTGGCCGGAACCGGCGCGGGCATCTTGGTGCCTGTCGGAGATCCGGCAGCGGTGGCCGATGCCCTGCTGCGCCTCCTCTCCTCTCCTCCTCCAGCCGAGCAGGTGAAGGCCGCGGCCAGCAGGTTCACGGTGGAGAACGGGACCAGGGAATACCTGAGGGAGCTGCTGGGATGACGAACTTCTCTGGCAGGAAGGTGGCAATTGTGGCATCCTTCTCTGGAACAGGGGGAGTGGAGCGCATGATCTCGAACCTCTCCGCCGGCTTCGCAGGGCTCGGCACCAAGGTGGACCTGCTGATGATACGGAAGGACAACCTCCAGTACCTGCGCCCCACACCCTCCATGCGCCTCCTGCCGCTATCGGCCTCCCACAACCTCTCCGCCATACCAGAGATCGCCTCATATCTCAGACGTGAACGTCCAGATGCAGTGCTCGCTGCCAAGGACAGGGCCATCCTTGCAGTGGCCGTGGCAAGGCGGCTGGCCGGCAGCCGCTGCCGGGTGGTGGGACGGCTGGGCACCACGGTCTCGGCTGGAATCTCGCACAGGTCAGTTGCGGCCAAATGGCTCAGAAAAACGGCCATGCGGCGGGCACACGCCATGATAGACGCGACCATATGTGTGTCTAAGGGGGTGGCTGCGGACCTGGCCTCCATAACCGGCCTGCCGCTGGAGAAGTTCCCGGTGGTGCCCAATCCCGTGGTGACCCCGGACCTGTTCGAAAAGGCGGCCCGCCCCGCGCCTCATCCCTGGCTGGCCGAACCAGGGGTGCCGGTGATCGTAGGCATGGGACGGCTGACTAAACAGAAGGGATTCGACGTCCTCATCCGGGCCTTTGCGTCGGTGCGGCGCTCCGCTGAGGTCAGGCTGCTCATCCTGGGGGAAGGAAGAGAGAGGGAGAGGCTGGAGGCCGCGGCCCGGGAGCTGGGTATCGCGGAAGAGGTGGACCTGCCCGGCTTCACCCCCGATCCATATCCCATCCTGGCCCGGGCCTCGCTCTTCGTCCTCTCGTCAAGGTGGGAGGGCTCTCCCAACGCCCTCACCGAGGCCCTCGCACTCGGGGTGCCTGCAGTGGCCACCGACTGTCCCAGCGGGCCAAGAGAGATCCTCCAGGATGGCAGGGTAGCCCCGCTCGTGCCTGTGGACGACCATGCCGCCCTGGCCAGCGCCATCCTCGAGGTCCTTGCCGCACCTCCCGACGAGGAGACGCTAAAGGCCGCGGCCGCTCCATACTCACAGGAGGCGAGCGCCAGAAGATATCTCGAGATAATGCTGGGGCATTGCCAGGCACGGACAGTTCCGCCCCGAAGGGCATGACCCCCTCTTTATCATGAAAGAGTGGGGGTGACGGCCCACCGTTTTTTGCTATCTTGTATCCGGACTGAATCCCGGAGCTGAAGATGCTTATATCACTGAAATACAATTTCATGTTCATCCATATAGCCAAGACAGGCGGCACCAGCATAAGGGCCGCCCTCCAGCGCTACCGGTGGCGCGACCCGTGGTGCTGGCTCGGCGCGGTGTGCAACCGCATAAGCGATGCCAGCGGCCACAGGATAGGGGTCAAGATCCCCCGCCACGCAAAGGCCGTCGCTGCACTGGAGCTCTTGCCAAGAGAGACCTTTCTCTCCCTGTTCAAGTTCGCATTCGTCCGTAACCCCTGGGACCTCCAGGTGAGCTCCTGGCACCACATCCGCAGGGAGCGTCCACACATCATTCCAAAGAGCGTGAAGGAGTTCCGGGAATTCATCGCATGGAAGCTGGACACAGGGCGGCCATACCACTACATAGTGGACACCTCCATAACTCTCCAGACCGACTACCTGGTGGACCTGCATGGAAAGGTGGCCGTGGATTTCATCGGACGCTACGAGCATCTCGCCGACCACTTCAAGATGGCCTGCCAGGCCATCGGGATAGCAGCCCCCCCGCTGCCCCACCGCAGAAAGGCCCAAGGACGCAAGGACTACCGGGAGTACTACGACGACGCCACCGCCCAGATGGTCTCGGACCATTTCAGGCGGGACATAGAAATGCTCGGATACTCCTTCGACGGCCCGGCTCCCGCCCGGCCCATCACCACACGCACCCCTGCCGGCAATAGATGAGGCACCGGAAGCAAGGACGAACTCTCACTGAACGCCGCCGATCCAAATTGACTCTCAAGCCCGCTGCTTGCTACCATAGCAGAAATCTGTCTTGAGAGTGCGCCGATGCCAGCCAGTACCAAAATTTTCGCCATGCTCCTGATATTCACGGTAGTCGCAGGCCACACTGCCGTGGCCGCAAACACCCCGGACCGCCTCGATGGCTTGTATCAAAAATCCATCAGGCTTTACAGACAGGGACGTTACGACTCGGCAATAGAGACCACTGAGCGTTACCTCGAGGCAGTCTCCACGATGATGGGCAAATACCACGAAGAGACCACGAAGGCGTACAACAACGCGGCCACCATCTATCGTCTCACCGGAAGGTACGATAAAGCGGAAGAGCTGCTGATAAAGGCCCTGTCGGTGGACAAAGTGATATTCGGAGACAAGGACGCGCACGTGGCGCGGGACTACCGCGGCCTTGGGGAGCTCTATGCGGCGATGGGATACTACTCCAAGGCTGAGAACAACTTCAGGAAGGCGCTATCGGCCTTGAAGGCCGCGGGCAAGGGAGAGTTCGGTTCCATTGCCGGATACACCGCCTTAGCCTCTCTCTATGTCATCACCGGCCGCTACTCCGAGGCAGAGCCCCTCTTTCAGAAGGCCCTGGAGGCCAAGGGCAGCGGGGAAATAGGTGCGGCCGACCTCTATCACGGAATGGCCTTGCTCTACAGGAAGCTTGGTTTCTTCGGCAGGGCCGAACGGTTGGAGAGAAAGGCCCTGGCCATATACGAAGGCAGAAAAGGACCGATCCATCCCGCGTTGGGGAAGATATACCACGGCTTGGGCATGATTTACCGGGACACCGGATACATGGACCGGGCCGAGAAGATGTTCAGGAAGGCCATAAAGGCAAAGAAGGCCACACTTGGGGAGGGCAATCCCGCCACCTTGAGATCCGAAGAAGAGCTGGCCGTGCTGCATGTCATGTTGGGACGGCTGGACGTTGCTCAAGAACTTCTCGAACAGGTCAACTTCATTCATGAGACAGCGCAGGGCACGGAAACGACCGGCGACGGACACCGGACAGCCCTCCTCCTCGCCAGCCTCTACTTGGAGCGGGGTGGGCACGAACAGGCAAAGCCGCTGTTCCAGGCCGTGGACAGTCTGGCAGGAGTCCTGCTCTGCGACATAAGAGCGGGGAAGGCACTAGAGGAGGCTGGAAAGAGGCTCACCGAGGACTTCACCGCAAGCATGAAGGAACAGGACCTCGACAGGGCAGTGGGCGACCTGATAGTGCTGTCAGAATACCACGTCCGCCGCGGGGAGCAGGAAAAGGCGATCTCTGCTCTGAGAAGGGCCGTGGAGATAGTTGAGACCGAAAACTTCTCCCTCCGTCCTGGTGATACGGCCTTCGTGACGCTCCGGCCTTGGGTGCGCCAACCTCCCTACCGGGAGATATACGAAAGGCTCATCCATCTCCTCCTGGCATCCGGAGGGCCGAAGGCCAAGGCTGAGGCCCTCAGGGTCGCAGAGAGGCTCAAGGCCAAGGAGCTGGTGGAGTTGGCGGCCACGCGTCCGATGATCTGCCTGAGAGATATGGAGATGGATGTCTCGGCAGAAAACCGCGGTTTCCTGGAGCGGCTGAACTTCCTTGAGGCGGAAAGGAGGAAGTTGGCCTCCAGGGGAAAGGATTCAGGACGGCTGTCTGCGGTGAAGAGGGAGATCGCGGCCGTCAAGGCAAAATATCGCCGGTTTCTCGAGGGGCTGGGCCCCAGCCCTACTGCCTCACTCTTCCGGGTGCGCGTACCCAGCTCGTCGAGCATGCTGTACATCCCAGGCCGAGGCACCAGGATCGTCGAGTTCTTCTTGGGCGAACACCACTCCTGGGCCTGGGTGCTATCCTGGAGAGGCGTCGAGACCGTAGAACTGGAGGTGACCGGAAGGGAAGCGGCGGCCATGCTCACCGGCCTGATTCCTGGAGGAGGGATGGAAGAGACACTGAGGAAGGAGCTGGACATCATCCAGGCCCCGGGCGGCATGAATGCACCAATGGTCGCCTCTGGCTCTCCAGAGGCACTGCTCAAGGAGCGGCTCTGGAGACCTGTGGCGACCCTTCTGCAAGGAGCACGCCACGTCATCATAATCCCGGACGGCCCCCTATTCTGCCTCCCCTTCTCCATATTCTTGGACCAGGACGGCGACGCATCCGGCCATTTCACTCTCTCCCTCCTCCCCTCCCTGTCAGTGCTCCAGCACTTATCCAGGCCGGAGGCCAGCTTTCCCGCCAGCCTCATGGCCATAGCAGATCCAAGGCCTGAGGCCATGCCCATGAAGGGGACAGACGCACTGAGCCGCTATCTGACAAGATATTTCCCCAGGTGGGAGCTGTATCCCAGGGACCAGGGGCTCGAACTGATCTTCAAGTCCATCTCCTACTCCTTTGAGGCCATCTACCTGGGTGTTCCGGCAGGCGTCAGCGACCTTCAGCCCCTGGACTCAGCACTGATGCTCCGGCCCGACCGCACCGAGGACGGGATCATACACCTGAACGAGATAGCTCCGCTCAACCTGGCACGGGCCGAGATCGTGGTTCTTGCCACCGTCCAATGGGACCGCTACGGCCCTGACATGGGAATGGGGACTATGGCCCTCGTCAACCTCTTTTTCCATGCAGGAGCCAAGGCGCTCATACTCAACCTCTGGAACAGCAGCGACGCGGCCGGTGATCTTTTTGTAAGAGAGTTCTTCAAAAACTGGCTGGGCAGGGGCATGACCAAGTCCCTTGCAATGAAGAGGGCCTGGATGGCGGTGGATAAAAACGGTCGCGGCGCCCATGCTCCAGGTGCACCGTTCGTACTGTTCGGCCTGGGGATTTAACCCCATGAGAGTAAAAGTGAGGCGAGGGTAACCAAGGCGCGATGGCTTAACTGATCCTGGCGGCAGGAGGTCAAAACTCCACACCCTTCTGGGCGGGAACTCCTCTCCTGTAGTGATGCTTGAGCTCCCGCATCTCCGTCACGAGGTCCGCCGCCTCCACCAGCTCAGGAGGGGCGTCCCTGCCGGTGATGACTACGTGGACCGGAGCCGGCCGCCTATCCAAGACATCCAACACCTCTTCCATCTCCACCATAGAGTAGTTCAGGACATAGGTGAATTCGTCCAGGACCACCAAGCGGTATTCGCCGGACAAGATGGCCTCCCTGGCCCTCTTCCAGCCCCTCCTTGCCATCTCCACATCCTTGGCCGGATCATCGGACTTCCAGGTGAACCCCCTGCCAAGGACCTGGAAGTCTATGAGATCCTTGAACCGCTCCACGGCCTCCATCTCTCCATATTTCCACGAGCCCTTGATGAACTGGAGAAAGGCCGTCTGCATGCCGTGGCCAGCCGCCCTCATGGCGAGCCCGAGGGCAGCGGTGGTCTTGCCCTTGCCGTCGCCTGTAAAGATCATCAGAAGCCCCTTGCCCTTGGCACCGCTGCCCTGCTCCATACGCTGTCCACCTGCCATCGCCCATTATCGTCACGACATCCTTCCCCTCTGGGGCCGGCCTGCTGATACCAAGGCCGGAACGGAGCACTAATCGCAGAGCCCCGTGGCGTAGAAGGTGCCGTCCACCACTATCTCGGTTATGCGGCCGCTGTCCTGCCGCATCTTTACCATGCCGCCCCCCCTCTCACCATCCGCAGTGGCGTAGTATATCCTGTCGCCCTGCACCACATATGTCCCGCCGGGCCCCTGGACCTGGCCGCCGTATAGCCCTGCCTCTCCGCTGGAGTAGGTCTCGCTCTCATGGTCCAGTGGCCCCTGCCGTCAGAGGTGAAGCGCACCTCTCCAGCCCTCATCTCCTGACCCATGTAGTACATCCTTCACATCCACCGCCCCACCACGCTGCCCGACGCACCGCTGGCCAGGACCGCACCCTTGTCCAGATCGGCCTCTCCGGCCAAAACCCCTTGTTGAATCGACAGCAGCAACAAGAGCGCCACTGCCTGCGCCATCCTTATCATATCGACCTCCTGAACCCAGGCATGGATTTGGGGCCACTCCGCCCCCTCTATGCCTCTCAGAAATGAGAATTATACCCAGGCATCTCTCAGCTTCCCCTGGACATAACCCCCTTCCACCCCCAGTGACACAACCTCGGTCACGAAGAGATCAGGCCCCAGCCCCACCTTGGCCAGCGCCTGGAAAGCGGTAACCGACAGCGGCGAATCGGACACCAGCCAGACAGAACGCCTCCTCTCCTGGGTGGCATTCACCGCCGCATCCCCTCGATGTCGAAGGCATACGCAACGACAGAGGCAACGGATGCGCCGGGGCTGATGCTCTGCAGCAGGCTTTACGGAACACGCTTGCTGGCTTCTTTAGAGGATACAAATTCACGGCCGAAAAGTAACCCCCAGGACACGCAAAAGCGTAGCGTATGGGGTACAATCTGCTCAAATGGACCTCAAAGTCACAATAAGATCCCTCTCTGTGGTGTTGGGCATCGCGTCGTTGACAGCAGGCTCGGTCATGGTCTATGCCTATCTGGTGCAGGCGGTGTACGACCCCACCGGCTCCCCTGACCGTTCCCTGCTCTTCTGGATGATTCCGGTGCTGGGTATCGGGACCATATGCGTGGGGATAGGCGCCGTGCTGGTGGATTGCGGGCTGGACCGCAGAACCCGCAAAAAGGGAGAATAAGAATGGACACGGTGAGCCACGCCCTATGGGGTTACGGGCTTTTCGGCTCCAGAGGAAGGCCCTGGACCGCCCTCTTCATGGGCGCGGCCCCGGACCTGGCCAGCTTCGGCCTCTTCGCCCTGGTAAGGCTCGCCCACGGCGAACCCATCATGGGGAAGCCGCCTCTCTCCATCATCCCGCAGTGGTGTTTCCTGGCCTACGACACCATGCACAGCCTCGTCGTGGCCTCCATCGCAATCGCCCTGGTGTGGAGGAAAAGGCCCGGGATTGGATTCGCCATGCTCGCCTGGCCCTTTCACATCCTGCTCGATATCCCATTCCATGCCAGGAGCTACTTCCCTACAAAATTCCTCTTCCCCCTGTCGCCGGTGACCATAGACGGCATCCCCTGGTACACCCCCTCGGTCTGGACGGCGAACCTGGGGGCCCTGGCCATACTCCTCGCCTACCGGGCCTACAGAAAGAGAGGGCCTGCTCCCGCTCCCTCCCTGGAGGGAACGGAAAAGAAAAAGGGCCCTTGAAGGCCCTTTCCGGTTTGAACGAGAGAGAATCAAATGGCTTTCAGCAACAGCAGCCGCCTCCGTCAGTGGGAGCACAGGTGCTGCCGCAACTGGCGCAGCCCGATGCGGCCGGCGCCGAATCTGATATCTCTACCAGCTTGATGTTGAAGGTCAAGGTCTTTCCAGCAAGGGGGGGATTCATGTCAAGGGTCACAGAGTCGCCGCTCACCTCGGTGATGGTTGCAGGGACCCTGGCGCCGTTCTCCATCTGGACGCCAATCACCATTCCCACCTGGGGCTCCAGCTCCGCGCCGAACATGGCCCTTGGCACCGGGCGGACCAGCTCCTCGTCCCTGAAGCCGTAACCCTCTTCTGGAGGGATGGTGATCTCCTTCTCCTCGCCAACGGACATCCCGACTACAGCGTCGTTAAAGCCCTTGATGATGGCACCCGAACCCAGTTGGAACTGGAGAGGCTCCTTCCCCTCGGAGGTATCGAAGATCTCGCCGTTCTCAAGCCTTCCGGTGTAATGCACCGACACGTAG
>WFVQ01000086.1 GCA_015491585.1 Deltaproteobacteria bacterium | reverse complement strand
CGATCTGGCCAAGGCGCTCATGTCCGTGGGAGCTGTGAAGGGGGTCGAAATAGGCGCCGGTTTCCAGGCGGCAAGGATGCGGGGTTCGGAAAACAACGACGAGATCGTGCCAGAGGGATTCGTCACCAACAACTCCGGCGGTATCCTGGCCGGCATATCCAACGGCGACACAGTGGTGGTTCGGGCGGCAGTGAAGCCCATTCCCTCCATCTCCAAGGAACAGCGCACCATCGACATCCAGGGCAGGCCTGTGACCGTCAAGGTGGGGGGGCGGCACGACGTCTCTGCCATTCCGCGCATAGTGCCGGTCCTTAGGGCTATGGTGCAAATCGTGCTGGCCGATCACCTGCTGCGCCAGCAGACAATCAGCAAGTGAGGCGGACCTGGCAATGGAATCTCCAGTAATCGGAATAATCGGCGGCCTGGGCAGGATGGGCAGGACTTTCTCGCGCCTCTTCGAGGAATGCGGATTGGGAACGCCCAAGGTCTGCGACGTGGACACCGAGCTGTCGCCTGTAGAGCTGGCCAGGAGCTGCGACGTTGTGGTGGTGTCGGTCCCTATGGAGATATTTCCAGGACTGGTGGCTGAAATCGGGCCTGTGATGAAACCTGAGGCCTTTCTGACAGATCTCTGTTCCCTCAAGGAGGCCCAGGTGCAGGCGATGCTCGAATACAGCCGCTGCGAGGTGGTGGGCACCCATCCTCTCTTCGGACCCCACGAACCCAGCTTCCAGGGGCTGAGGGCCGCCCTGTGTCCGGGCAGGGGAAACCGATGGCTCAGCTGGTGGGAAGGCCTGCTGCGCAGCCGGGGCATCAAGACCTGGACCATAGAGGCCTCCAAGCACGACGAGACCATGGCATGGGTGCAGGCCCTGAACCACTTCCTGCTCCTGAGCCTGGGCAAGGCCCTTGAGGAGGACGGCATCTCCCTGGAGCAGCTCCTTGCCCTGGCCACACCCAGCTTCGAGAGGCAGCTCAGGATAGTAGGGAGGCTCGCCCTCCAGGACCCCGAGCTCTACGCGACCATCCAGATGGCCAACCCCTACACCCACAAGGTGCTCTCCACCTTCGACTCCCACCAGAGGGCCCTGCTGGAGGCCATCACCAGGGGCGACCGCGCCAGGTTCGTGGAGATCTTCAAGGAGGTACAGGGCCTGGGCGCCCGGCTCAACGAGATATTCGGGAAATGAACTCCCCATCCATTCCCCCATATCTCTCGGAGTCCAAGGACGCTGTTCTCATCAAGGTCCATGTACAGCCCCGCGCCTCTAAGGAGGGGGTGGCCGGGGTCCACGGTGATGCACTCAAGCTCAAGGTGCATTCCCCGCCTGCCGGCGGTGCGGCCAACGATGCCTGCATAAGGCTCCTTTCCCGCCTGCTCGGGGTTCCCAAGAGAAACGTCTCCATCGAATCGGGCAGGAAATCCAGGAACAAGCTCTTCTCCATCCAGGGAATCACTCTGGATGAGTGCCGGAAACGGCTCTCGCCGGGATAATGCCCACTGCCCGGACGACTCAAGTTTTCCATCCGCAGGTCCGATACGGAAAGGTGTGGAGAATCGTGAACCGATCGTTTACCCCCATCAGAGGAGATGGTCATGCCTATATACATCGTAGAAGGCACCACAAAGGATGGACTTAAGGTAAAAGAGGAGATCGAAGCCAAGGACGAACGGGCCGCCAGCATGATAATGAGGCGGCGCGGGCTCAAGATCTCCAAGGTGAAGAAGAAGCCAAAGGACATCTCGGAAGTCATTCCCATACTGAAGCCCAAGGTCAAGGTCAAGGACGTCGTCGTCTTCACCAGGCAGCTCTCCACCATGATCGACTCCGGCCTGCCTCTGATCCAGGCACTCGATGCCCTCGCCAGCCAGCAAGACAATCCCACCTTCAAGCAGATCCTCATGGAGATCAAGGCCGACGTGGAGAGCGGATCCACCTTCTCGGACGCGCTGAAGAAATTTCCCAAGCAGTTCGACCACCTCTACTGCAACATGGTGGCCGCTGGTGAGGTGGGCGGAATCCTGGACACCGTCCTCAGGCGCCTGGCTGAATACATGGAAAAGGCCGAAAAGCTCAAGCGCAAAGTCAAGGGTGCTATGGCCTATCCGGCTATCGTCCTCGGGATATCGGTGGTGGTCCTCGCCATCATCCTGATCTTCGTGATCCCCACCTTCCAGAAGATATTCGAGCAGGGAGGCCAGGCCCTGCCCCTGCCTACCCAGATGGTCATCAACCTCAGCGAGTTCGTGAAGTCCTACTTCCTGGCGATAATCGGCTTCTTCGTGATCCTGTTCATGGTCTTGAGGCGTATATACAAGACCGAGAAGGGCGCGCTCTTCTTCGACAAACTCTTCCTCAAGGCCCCGGTATTCGGCATACTGCTGAAGAAGGTGGCGGTGGCGAAATTCACCAGGACCCTCGGCACACTTATCAACAGCGGCGTCTCCATCATCGACGCCCTGAACGTGGCGTCTGGAACTGCGGGGAACAAGGTGGTGGAGCTCACGATCCAGCGGGTGAAGGCCAGCATCAGCGAGGGGCGCACCATAGCGCAGCCCTTGGCAGAAAGCGGCATATTCCCGCCTATGGTGGTCCAGATGATATCTGTGGGAGAGACCACAGGCGCCCTGTCGGACATGCTGGTCAAAATCGCCGACTTCTACGACGAAGAGGTGGATGCCGCGGTGGATGCGCTGACCAGCATGCTGGAGCCCATGATGATCGTCTTTCTCGGAGGCACCATCGGCTCCATAATCATCGCCATGTACCTCCCCATATTCCAGATGGCCGGGGCAGTGGGACAGTAGAGAATCCCGGAACGCGGGCAAAAGAAAAGGCCCTGTACGGGCCTTTTCTTTTTGCTTATGCAGAAGCTCCGGTTACCACCAGCTCACCGTCTGGTCGGCATCGAAGATCATCTGGACCAGCATGTCGTAGTTGGGATCGCCCTCGTAGAGCTTGAACTCCGTGGCATCCCTGTCCCTGCTGAGGATCTCCACGAGCTTCTTGGTATCCTCGTTGGGCTCGGACCTATAGACGTGCAATATCTTCATCTTCTTTTCATCGCTCATGATTCTCCCCCCTTTACTCTTCTGAACACGCCGGCGGAGGCGTCTTGGACTGCTTGGGCAGACCGTAGGGGATGATGAGGTCGGCCTCGCGGAGCCTCTCGCCAAGCTCCTCCAGGGTGATCTTGGTGAGCTCCACACCCTCTACGTCATCGCCGCCCATGGTGAGCACATCGCCCTCCATGTCCCTGATCCAGTCGATGTTCTCCTTCACGTATTCGGAGAAACGGGGATACTCGCCGTACATGAATACGGGGTAGGCGTAGTGGTTCTCCACAGCCAGCCCCAGCGAGGAACGAACAGCATCACCGGCATACATCCGGTTCTGCATGAGGAAATAACACTTCTTGGATTCCATTGCTCAGCCTCCTTTAAAGGACCAGATACTTTCCGCACTCGTCGATGATGGCGCCGTGATAGGCCTGGGTCCTCATCTGGCGGGGAGTCAGCCCCTTGGGAACGTCCTTCTCAACGTCGTAACCTTCACAGGTGTAGCTGTCGGCACAGATGGCAAGGTCCTCTACCTCGCACATGTTGGCCAGCTTGACGAAGTCGGGATGCTTGGTCAGATGCACGGACTTGAACGTGAAAAAGACCATGACCTTCTTACCCGCCCTCTTGGCCGCCGCGGCCACGCCGAGAATGTGGCGCATGTACTGGGGCGAGGTGACGAATATACCCAGTTTGTTCGGATCTGCTGCCATTTTTCTAATATCCTCCCTTTTGCTGATTACCTGGAACTACTTCTTCTTCACGTAGAAGCGGATGAAACCGTCATCCTCCTTCTCGCCCAGGTACTCGTGGCCGGAACGGGCACACCAGCCGGGGATGTCGTTCCTGGAACCGGGATCGGTGCCAAGGACCTCGAGGATCTCGCCGGAGTTGATCTTCTCGATCTCCTTCTTGGTCCTCAAAAGGGGCATTGGACAGCTCAAACCCTTGGCGTCAAGGGTGCGTGCTACCTGAAGTCCATCCGGGGCAATCTTGATGTCGCTCATGACTCCTCCTTTTATTGTGACTATTTTTTATTGATCTTATAAGCGCACACTTAGGCGCGCCCGTAAGCTCCTCCTACATATCCACTGTCAGCTTGTTGGTATCCTCGTTCCAATCGACCACCAGGTACCAGATACCCATAGCCAGTGCTATCAGCAGCAAGGTCCCTCCATAGCCCAGGACATCGGGGAGGTAGATGTGCTTGCCGAGCTTGCTCCCCACGTGCATGGCGCCGGTTCCCTCCATCTGCCACGCCTTGAAGAGCTTGGTCATCACCGCATTGGCGACCCCGAATATCGGAACGACCAGCCACAGCTTCATCTGCCCCTCGCCCACGCGCCAGAGGGTGCCGGAACCGCAACCGCCGGCGAACATGGCGCCCAGGCCAAAGAGGAATCCGCCGAGCAGCGCGCCCCAACCAAAGGTGCCGCGCACGTAGTTCACAGGATCTAACACCCGCTCTGCGCCAGCCACGGCCAGCTCAGTGGCGTCCACCACCTCCTCCAGGGTGTCGGCCAAATCCTCATCCTGGATCTCATCCACATCTATCTCATCCACGGCCGAGGCTACGGTCATCTTGACCGCAACCGCCGAGCCCCTCTGAGGCACGGCATATTTGAGCACAGCGCCGCCCACGGCGAGTATCAATATGCTCAGGGCCACCGACTTGGCCAGGGTGCAGTCACCGGTCATGTGGGGCTCCCTGAAGGCCTGGACCATGCACCAGCGCCCCCTCTGCATGGCATATCCCAGCCCCGCGGATATGAGGATTATACCGCTCAGCGAGGCCACGTAGGCATCGTCGGAGCCGGAGTAGTTGTAGGCAGCCCAGATTATAGCGGCCAATGTTGCAAGGCCGAGTATGATCTTGAGGGCATAAGGCATGTCGAGGTTCTTGCCTCCAGAGGTGCCCCAGGTTATGTGCTCCATTTCCCAGTAGATGTACTTGAGCCCCAGAATGACCCCTGCCACGAGACCGGCCCACATGGCAAAGCCGTTGGCAGCGAGATTCCCGATGGCGTTGTACATACCACCCACGTTACAGCCGCCCGCAAAGGCGGACCCGATACCCATGAGCAACCCGGCGATCACCGCCTTGACCAGCTCCCACGGAGGCGGAAACTTGAAGGAAAAGTCGTTGCCGAGACAGGCCGAGACAAAGGCGCCGGCAACGAACCCGATACCAATGACCGAACCGGAACTCACCACTATGCTCTTGGGCGCGGAATCGAACAGGCCGATGCCGTAAAGAATCCACTCACCCCAGTTCCTTATGGCGCCCACAGCTCCCCAGGGCCGCCACCACGCCATTATGAGGATACTCAAAACGGCTATGA
>WFVQ01000085.1 GCA_015491585.1 Deltaproteobacteria bacterium | reverse complement strand
GTCTATGTGGTGGGGGCCAAGTTGTGGGATGGCATAGGCCAGGATGCCAGGCTCATGGTGGCCGTCGACGGGTCGGATTATGCCCTCAAGGCCCTGGAAGAGGCGGCGGTCATGGCGAGGTTCATGGGGCGCGGCTTCAAGGGGCTCATCCTCTGCCACGTCTCCGAGCTACTGCGGAAGATAAGGGGGGATCTGGTCTTCGACCCCGACAAGCTCAAGGTGGAGGGCGACGCCGTGCTGGACCAGGCAAAGGCCAGGGCTGAGGAGCTCGGCATCCCGCCTGAGATGATAGAGTCCGTCCACGAGGTGGGGAAGGCCGACGAGACCCTGGCGGAGGTGGCCCGCCAAAGGGACGTGGACATCCTCTATTTGGGCCGGAAGGGGGCCAGCGCCCTGGAGGAGGTCTTCGTGGGCAGCGTATGCCGGAGCATCCTCCACCACTGCGTGGAGGCCACCGTGGCCCTGGTGGGGTGACGCCCGGCCCGCCTCGGATCAATACTCCACTGGTAGCCGCTGCACCTCGGATCTCTTGAAGACCGGACCGTCCTTGCAGACGTAAACCGGCCCGCAGTTGCAGTGGCCGCAGACCCCCAGGCCACATTTCATCCGGTTCTCCAGGGACAGATAGACCTGTTCATCGCGCCAGCCTATCTCCTCCAGCGGAGGCATGGTGAACTTTATCATGATGGGGGGGCCGCAGATGAGCGCCACGCTGTTGTCGGGAGAGGGCGCCACCTGGCCGGCTATGGTGGGGACGAAGCCCACCAGGCCGTCCCATCCCGGGCCCTCCCGGTCGATGGTGACATGAAGGGAGAGGTCGTCCCTGCCGGCCCACTCCTCCAGCTCCTTCCGGTAGAGGAGCATGCCGGGGGTCCTGGCGCCGTAGATCACGATGATCTCTCCGTACCGCTCCCTGTATTCCAGCAGATAAAGTAGCGTTGCGCGGAGCGTGGTGAAGGCGAAGCCGCCGGCTATGATCACCACGTTCTTTCCCACCATCTCCGTGTCCACCGGAAAGCCGTTCCCAAGGGGCCCACGCACACCTAACTCGTCTCCAGGTGAGAGCCGGTGCAAGGCCGTGGTCACCACCCCGGCCCTGTTCACAGTGAACATGAGCCCCTCTTCCAGCGGCGAAGAGGCTATCCCTATAGGCACCTCTCCGGCACCGAGCAGGGAGAGCATGGCGAACTGGCCTGGGACATGGTTCCATCTGCTCCGCGCCTCCTGATCCTGTATCGAGAGCCTGAAGGTCTTGAGGTTGCCGTCCTCGGACTCGACCACTATATCTTCCACCCTGCACCTCACCGGGAGGTAGGGATTCGAGGCAGGAGAGGACAGAATCTTGTCCTGGCCTGGATCGTGCGCGCAGCTAATCTCCATGTCATACCTCCGTCTGGACCGCCTCTGCCAACCGCTTCATCACCTTCCTGATGTCTATTCCCACCGGGCACTCCCTGACGCACCGTCCGCATCCGACGCATGAGAAGGAGCCGAACCTGTCAGGAAAGTACTTGAGCTTGTGGAGAAACCGGTTCCTTACCCTGTGGAGCTTGGTGGGCCTGGGATTGTGGCCAGACGCGTGCTGGGTGAACAAGGGGAACATGCAGGAGTCCCAGTACCTTATCCTGCGTCCGCTGCTCCCAAGCCGCTCGTCCTGTATGTCGAAGCAGTAGCAGGTGGGGCAGAGAAAGGTGCATATGCCGCAGTTGAGGCAGGCCCTGGCGAGCTCGGCCCATACATCGGATTCATAGAGGGAGGAGAGGGGAGCGCTCTTCAGCGGCTTCAGGAGCGGCGGAGTTTTTTCCGCACCTCCTTCAGGTGTGGGAGCCGGCTCTCCCCCTGCCATAGCTTGGAACAGGGCAAGACCTTTCTCTGTGAAGAGCTCGATCTTCCAGGATCCTTCACCGCACGGCGTAATCCTGGCGTCCATTCCCTCTATGGATTCCGGCCCGCCGCCGACATCGCGGCAGAAACAGGTGGAACACGGCTGCTCGCATCTGGTTCCGACGATCACCGTAGCCGCCATGTTCCTGAGAAAAAACGGATCGTCCTGGTAAGGGAGCAGGTTGAGGCATGCGCTCCTGGCATCGCAGGGCCTGACACCGAAAAGCACGGTCTCCTGCGAAACCTGCCCCGGCTCCACCTCGTAGCCAGTTCCCTTTCTCTTGAATCTCAACAGGACCTCTGGCTGGGGAAACAGGAACCGCTTCATGGACTCCCTTGGCGCCTCGTCGAAGACCACCTCCCCGATGGACCTGATCTCCGCCCAGGCAACCATCCTGCCTCTAAATGTCGGCCTGGAGACTGGACCGGCCACGCGGCCTTTTTCCTTAAGGCTTCGGATCAGGCGGTCGAGATCGCTGCCAGAGACAATGAGTTCCATCACCTTTCCTCCTGGCCGGGGCCGCCTGGTCTCAATATGAACTCCTCCCTGTCCTCGCTGGAGAAGGTGGAGAGCGGGAGAGTGGCCCCTGATGAGAGGCCCGGCTCGAATCCGAATCGCTCCTTAACCGCCTTGTAAAGTTTCTTGGTGAGCTTTCTCAATGGGATGTCCATGGGGCAGACGCTCTCACACGCGCCGCAGTCGGTGCATCTGCCAGCGCAGTGATAGGCTCGCAGCAGGTGGAACGTGGCGGTGTCGGAAAAGTCGGCGCTTTTGCCCACCCATTGGGGACGGGAGTCATCCACGAAACAGGTGGGGCAGTAGCATAGGGGACAGGCATTCCTGCACGCATAACATCGGATGCAGCGGGAAAACTCGTTGGAGAACCATTCCCACCTCCCTGCCGCGCCGAGCCCCTCTATCTCCTCCAGCTCTTGAAATGGGGCGTCTATACTCCTCGGGCCCGTCTTCGGGCCTATCCACAGGTCGAAATCGACGGCCTCGGGATGGGAGCATGACCTGCAATTGTCCCTCACCACCTCCCAGCGCGGGATCTCCACCTCATAGCCCCGCCCCCGGACCAGCAGGAGGTGGTCCTGTTCCTCCACTGAATAGACGTCGCTGTTGGGCAGTTTGGCCAGGACCTTTCTCCTGTCCACCATGCCGCGGCTGGCCACTCCAACTATCACAAGTTTGTCCCTGGGCACCTGGTGTTCCTGGATCTGGACCACGATGTTCCGAGACCAGCAGCCAGTTGCTATGACCCCTATCATCGGCGGCTCGTTGGGCGGCTCCCCGCGCTTTGCGGGCGGGGTCAGGTCCCGCAGGAGTTCGGGTATGGTATTGGCCGAGTTGAGCACGCAAAAGCTGTTGAAGATCAGCAGCTCCACCTCTTCAGCGGTGCGGGCAGCAAACGGGGCCACGGTCATGGGATGGTCTCCCTCCCTGAATCCCAGGAACGCTGAAATCCTGCCCGAGGCCAGGAGCTCCCTGGCGGTGTTGCGAAGCTCTTCTGTAATGTGGTGCACTATACCTCTCATGGTCTCACGCCCTGCCCATCGCCTCTGCTGCGATGCCGGTCAGCTCCAGCGATGGGATGCCAGCCTTTGTGTTCTGCTATGTGCTCATTCTGTTTCATGGCTCTCTCGGCCTCGGTGATTTTCCTGGACGACTCGGCATCATTATTCATACTTCTGTTACGTTCCATTTGCCGTCCACCCAGAGACCAATGACTTCCACACCCCGGAACTCCTCCTGTATCAACTTGACCGCATGGGCGATCTGTTCGATCTGCACCTCCTTCGGGCTTGGATTTCCTGCACAGTCGTGATGCCCTACAACTGCTATGCCCACGGAGCCATGCTTCTCCACCGATATCCTGATGCGGGCCATGATGGAATCAACGGCCCTTGCATCTGAGCGGTCCGCCAGTATCTTGTTGGGCCCTGGTTCCGTGATAGAGTCCACCCACTCTGCTCCGAACCGCTCCCTCAGGTAGTTTATCACCGGCAGTTGGACCCGCCCGTCCATGCAGTTTATCGCCGTGCAGAAGCGCATCCCCTTTCTCCTCTATCTCCGGCTCAGTATCCCAAGGGTTGGATCACAGCCTTTTAACCAGCCTGGTGGCGGGCCCGAGTGCACGCACCCGTTTGGTCACCTGTTGCACCACTTCTGCAAACTGTTCCCCCTCGGATGCCGAGATCCAGGTGAAGTTTAGCCTTCCAGGTTCGATGCCTATGAAGTCCAGCAATTTCCCTAAGAGGGCGAACCGCCTCCGTGCGAGGAGGTTGCCGCTTATGTAGTGGCAGTCCCCTGGATGGCATCCCGATACCAGGACTCCGTCCGCGCCCGAGCGAAGCGCATCCAGGATCATGTTCGCGCTTATTCTCCCTGTACACGGGACCTTCACGATCCTTAGGGACGGAGGGTATTGGAGGCGGCTGACTCCGGCCAGATCGGCACCGGCATAGCTGCACCAGGTGCAGAGAAATGCGATGATCTTGGGTTCCCATTTCTGTCGCATTCCGTCCATGTCTATCCTACTCCCAGAGCGCGGCCTCTATCTGGGCCATTATCTCTTGATTTCCCAGGTTGCCCAATGTCACCGCGTCCGACCTGCAACCCGAAACGCACGCTCCGCACCCCTTGCACAGGCCAGTGTCCACTTCTGCCTTTCCGCCCACGCCAACCGAGATGGCGTGGTAGGGGCAGACCTCCTGGCACACCCCGCAACCGGTGCACTTGCCCGGTTCCACCACGGCGGTGATGCTTTCCGCCGGGACCCGTTCCCTGGACAGGATTATGGCGGCCCTGGCTGCCGCTGCCTTGGCCTGGGCCACTGATTCGTCGAGGGGCTTGGGATAGTGGCACAGACCGGCCAGGAACACCCCCTCTGTGGAGAAGTCCACTGGCCTCAGCTTCATATGGGCCTCGAGCAGGAAACCGTCCGTGTCCACAGCACACTTGAAGAACTGGGCCAGAGGGCCAGCATCAGGCCTGGGGACCACGCCATTGGCCAGTACGAGGAGGTCCGGTCTCAATACCAGAGGACGGCCGAGCAGAGGCTCCTGGACCGTTACTTTGATCCCTTCCCCTTCCAACTCGGCTGCTGGAGGGGTCTCCTCTCCATACCGGACGAATATTATTCCGGCCTTGCGCGCCTCCAAGTAGAGCCGTTCGTGGGGGCCGTAACTCCTTATGTCCCTGTAGAGCATGAATATGTCTATAGCGGGATGGTTCTGCTTCAGATGGAGGGCCTGTTTTATGGCGTGGGTGCAGCACACCCGGCTGCAGTAAGGATGTTCCGGGTTCCTGGATCCCACGCAGTGGATGAACACCACCTGGCCGGGGCTTCCTATGCCGCCGCTCCTGATCTCGTCATCCACCTCGTTGAGAAGCTTCACTCCGGGATGAAGACCGTAGAGGAATTCCCCCCTTGCTGGTTTGTAGGGCAGGGCCCCGGTAGCCAGAATGGCCACGCCGTGCTCGATACTCCTGCCGTTGGATAGTGTGGTCTTGAACCGCCCCATTGAGCCGGAGACACCGGCGACCGTGGCCCCCAGCTCCACTTCGACCAAGGGGTGGTCTTCCATCGCGCCGATGGTCTTCTTTACGATTTCAGCGGCATCTTCGCCCCGCCAGGTGGAGACGAGGCCCAAGGCATTCCCGCCCAGCCTCTCCTCCTTCTCCACCAGCACGACAGGAAAGCCCTGATCGGCCAGCGCCAAGGCCGCGGTCATCCCTGCCATCCCGCCGCCCACCACCAGGGCCCGCCTCACCACCTCGACGGAGTTGTAGGGAAGGGGACGGTGGCCGGCTACCTTTGCCACTGCCATCCGAACGAGGTCCTTGGCCTTCTCGGTGGCCTTCTCCGGTTGATCCATGTGCACCCAGGAGTCCTGGTCCCGGATGTTGGCCATCTCGAAGAGAAACTTGTTGAGCCCTGCCTCCCGCAAGGTCTCCTGGAAGAGGGGTTCGTGAGTCCTGGGAGTGCAGGAGGCCACGACCACCCTGTTCAGGCCCTGCTCCTTGATGGTCTCGGCCATGCGCTGGATGGTGTCCTGGGAGCAGGAGAATAGGTTGTCCTGTACGAAGATCACTCCAGGCAGGGATGCGGCATATCTGGCCACCTCCTTGACATCCACCACGCCTGCTATGTTTATCCCGCAGTGGCACACGAAGACCCCTATCCTGGGCGGCTCCGCATAGACGTTCCTCTCCTCGGGAAACTCCTTGGTCTTGGTCTCGCTCCAGCGCGCCCTGGAGAGCAGGGCCTGGACCTCGGCCGCCGCTCCACTGGCCTCTGTGACGGACTGGGGGATGTCCTTGGGACCCGAGGCCGCGCCGCAGACGAAGATGCCGCTCCGTGAGGTGGACAGCGGCAGATCGCTCGCCGTGGAGACGAAGCCGTCATCATCCATGAAAATCCCCATCTCCTGGATGAGCCTGACGGTCTCGGGTTCCATCTCCAATCCCACCGATAGGACCACAAGGTCGAATTCCGCCTCCAGCACCCCGCCGGTTTCCCCCACATACCTGAGCACCATAGAATCACCGCCAGTAGAGGGCAGCACGGAATGGACCCTGGCCCTGTGGAATCTTACGCCCTCCTCTTCGGCCTTTTGGAAGTAGCGTTCGAACCCCTTGCCGTGAGTGCGCATGTCCATGAAGAAGATGTGGGTCTCCAGCTCCCCGGATGCGTGCTCCCTGGCGATCACCGCCTGCTTGATGGCGTACATGCAGCAGACCGAGGAGCAGTAGCCGTGGCAGGCCCGGTTGATGTCCCTGGAACCAACACACTGGAGCCACGCTATCCTTCTGGGCTCCTTTCCGTCGGACGGCCTTATCATGTGCCCAGAACAGGGGCCGGAAGGGCTCAGAAGCCGCTCGAACTCCATTGAGGTCACCACGTCAGGCAGGCGTCCATAGCCGGTAAAGTCCAGTAGAGAAGGATCGAAAGGCCGGAAGCCCGGGGCAAGGATGACGCTCCCCACCTCGATCCGCCTGGTCCTATGG
>WFVQ01000084.1 GCA_015491585.1 Deltaproteobacteria bacterium | reverse complement strand
GGTGATATCCTCCTGACCCCAACCAGGATATACGCCGAATCCATCAGACAACTCTCGAAGGTGTGCGAAATTAAGGGGATGGTCCACATAACCGGCGGCGGTTTCCAGGACAACATCCCCAGGGTGCTCCCCAACGGCTGCCAGGCGATAATAGACACATCGGCCTGGGAGTGGCCTCCCATATTCAAGTTCCTTCAGGACAAGGGCGCGATCTCCACTGAAGAGATGTACCGCACCTTCAACTGCGGAATAGGTATGATCCTCGTAATACCAGAGGAAAAGACCCAAGATCTCCTCTTCCAGGCCAACGCCATAGGTGATAGGGCCTATGTGATAGGCACCGTCAGGGAGAGGAAGGACGGGGCCGAAAAGGTGGTCCTGGAAGGGGTGTGAAGGGTCAGCCGCGCGGAACGGTACTGGTGAGCGCCTGCCTTCTGGGAGCCCCATGCCGCTACGACGGACGGGACAAGGCCAATCCCTCGCTAAAAACGCTCCTGGAAGGACGGATACCGGTTCCTGTGTGCCCCGAGCAGTTAGGCGGCCTTCCGACACCCAGGCCGCCTGCCGGGCTGGTAGGCGGCGACGGTTTCGACGTTTTGAACGGGACCGCCAAGGTGATCGACGACAGGGGAAGGGACGTCACTGAGCAGTTCAAGCAGGGAGCGAGGGCCGCCCTCCTTTTGGCCAGGAGCAGTGGTGCGCGCTCCTGCATATTGAAGGCCAGAAGCCCTTCATGCGGCGTCCGCGGCCTCACCGGGGTCACGGCGGCGCTATGCATTCTCGAAGGACTGGAAGTGCTGGAGTTGTAACCGGCTAGTCGGGGATGTTGACCTTGTTCTTGACCCGTTCCCTGAGCTCTTTCCCAACCTTGAAGAACGGCAGCTTCTTGGGCGCCACCTTGATCTTCTGGCCTGTCTTGGGATTGCGGCCGGTGTAGGAGCCGTAAGTCCGGACCGTGAAGCTGCCGAACCCCCTGATCTGGATGGAGTCCCCTCTAACCAGGGCCTCGGTCATGGCGTCGAACACCTCCCGCACCACGGTCTCGGCATCCCGCCTGTGAATCCCTCCCTTCTGGGCCAAGGCCTCTATAAGATCAGACTTGTTCATCCCTTCTCTCCTTACCCGCTGCGTTTGCGTAAACTACCGCGCCAGCCTGCCTTGCCTCCGGCTACAAGTCGGTTATTATCCCATGACATGGCCCTGGGGTCCATATTTGATATTGTGTAAACGAAGAGATGTCAAGATGATAAGGAAGTGGATTGACAGGATAAGAGGCCGGGAGCACGAGGCGGAGGGCCAACCGGAAGACAAAAAGGGCAAGGCTGTTGCACCGGAAGGGAGCAGTTCCGGCGACATGGTCCGGCCACAGGCGCCACAATCCCACCAGGAGCAGCAACCACCCGGCTCCACGCGCAAAAGCCTCTTCAGACGCCTAAAGGAGAAGATGGAGAAATCCAGGGGCGGCTTCGTACGGAGGATGGACGAGCTCCTGGGCGGGGCGTCGGCCATAGACCAGGAGCTGCTGGACGAGTTGGAGGAGATCCTCGTTACAGCGGACATGGGGGTGACTACTGTAGAACGGATCTTCCAGGAGATCCGCGAGCAGGTGAGGCGCAAGGAGCTCAACGATCCCGCCCTGCTGCGGCAGCGCATAAAGGAGAAGCTGTGCGAACTGCTCACAGTGGAGGCCCCGCCCCTTGCCTGGAGGCCGGCTCCATTCGTGGTCTTGATGGTTGGGGTGAACGGCGTCGGCAAGACCACGACCATAGCCAAGCTGGCCCACAGCCTCAAGCAGGAGGGGAAAGAGATCCTGCTCGTGGCCGCGGACACCTTCAGGGCTGCGGCCGCGGAGCAGTTGGAGACATGGGCCAGGCGCGTAGGCGTTCCCATCGTGCGTCACCAGGCCGGCGCCGACCCTTCGGCTGTGGCATTCGACGGCATGGAGTCCGCCAGGAGAAGGGGCAGTGACGTTGTAATAGTGGACACCGCCGGACGGCTCCACACCAAGGTCAATCTCATGGAGGAGCTGAAGAAGATAAAGCGGGTCATAGGGAAGAAGGTTGAGGGGGCACCCCACGAGACCCTTCTGGTACTCGACGCCACCACTGGACAGAACGCCGTCTCCCAGGCCAGGATGTTTCACGAGGCAACTGGTGTAACGGGCATCGTGCTGACGAAACTGGACGGCACGGCCAAGGGCGGCATAGTGGTATCCATTGCAAGCGAACTGGGGATACCCATTCGCTACATCGGGATAGGGGAGCAGATGGACGATCTGCGGCCCTTCGATGCCACCCAGTTCGTGGAGGCCCTGTTCGGCGAAGGGTGACCCACTCCCTCAACCGGCTTCATACAGGGAGGGCACCTCCTTCAGCCTGCGCACCACCCGTTCCTGTCCTATGGCGACCATCACGTCGAATATCCCGGCACCTTTAAGCTGGCCGGTCACTGCGGTGCGGATGCCGTTGATGATGAGGCCGGCCTTTACGCCCATGCGCTCGGCAAATCCTCTCACAGCCGCCTCGGTGGACTCCAGGGTCCACTCCTCCAGGAGCTCAAGCTCATTGGCCAGCGTCGGCAGAAGCTCCTTGAGGGAATCGTGCTTCAGGATGTTCTTCCTCAGCGCCTTCTCATCGAAGGGGAAATCGTCGGCGAAATACGCCCGTCCCGGCCCCACGAAGTCCTTCAGGGTGTGAAACCTCGTGCGTATCATGTCCAGCGTGGATAGGAACCACTGGCGCCGCTCTCCGGCGTAGGAATCGTCCCAGAGTCCGGCCGCGCGGAACTCCTTCTCCACGTATCCTGCGAGCTCCTCGATGGGGATGTTCCTTATGTAGTGAGCATTTATGGAAAGCGCCTTGGGATCCGTGAAGAACTTGGGATCGCCTGGATGGAAATTGAAGACCGAATTGGCCTTGCTGATCCCCTCCAAAGAGAACGCCTCGATGAGTTCCTCCTTTGAAAAGATCTCCCGGTCATCCGAGGTGTGCCATCCGAGAAGGACCAGAAAGTTGACCAGGGCCCACGGGAGAAAACCCTTCTCGCGGTAGAACTGCACAGAGACCACCTCTCCGTGGGTGCGCTTGGATATCTTGCGTTTCTTGGGGTCCAGGGTCAGGGGCATGTGCGCGAACACAGGGGCCGGGGCGTCCAGCGCCTCGTAGAGGAGCAACTGCCTTATGGTGTTGGTCATGTGGTCCTGCCCCCGGATCACGTGGGTAATTCTGTCCCTTATATCGTCCACGACGTTGCAGAGGAGATAGAGGGGCCTGCCGTTGGAACGGACGATGACGAAATCCTCTATCTCGGAATAGTGCTTCTCTATCCTGCCCAGGACCTTGTCGTCGTAACCTATGAATCCATCCCGTTCAGGGACCTTGAACCGGATCACATTGGGCCTGCCCGATGCCTCCAACCGGTCCCCCTCCTCCTTGGAGAGATTGCGGCAGGTGCCATCGTACTTGATGTCCCTCTTGGCCTTCAGGGCGGCCTCGCGCTTGGCGTCGAGCTCCTCCTTGGTGCAGAAGCAGCGGTAGGCCTTCCCCTCTTCCAGCAGGCGCCTGGCCACCGCCACGTGCTCGCTGGCGAACTCACTCTGGAAGTAGGGCCCTTCGTCCCAATCTATGCCCAGCCAGACCAGACCGTCGATGATACCCTCTATGGACTCCTTTGTGGAACGCTCGGCATCGGTATCCTCGATCCTGAGGATCAGTTTGCCACCGTGTTTTCTGGCGAAAAGCCAGTTGAATATGGCGGTGCGGGCGCCCCCTATATGGAGGTAGCCCGTAGGACTCGGAGGAAAACGTAAACGCACCTCTGACATAGCTTGAACAACCCCTTTCCTGTGGGACGGCCCAGCGGCCGTGCCGCACCGCCCCGGATTCACGAACACAGGCGGATCAACGGCCTCGGCCGGCCTTTCCCTTGAGCTTCTTCTCTATCTTCGCCCAGGCGTCACGCAGCGTCACTATCCTATTGAAAACAGGGGCTCCGGGCTTGGACAAGACTGTGTCCACGCAGAAGTAACCCAGCCGCTCAAACTGGCACCTGAAGCCCGGCTGAACCCCACCCAAGGCCGGCTCCAGCTTACAGCTCCTGAGGATCTCCAGGGAGTCGGGATTTATGAACTCCGTGAAGGGCGGGCCACCCTTGCCACGATCCGGCGCAGGATCGGAAAAGAGCCTGTCATAGAGCCTGACCTCGGCATCCACGGCATGGGCAGCGGAGACCCAGTGTATGGTGGCCTTGACCTTGCGGCCGTCAGGCGCGGCGCCGCCCCTTGT
>WFVQ01000083.1 GCA_015491585.1 Deltaproteobacteria bacterium | reverse complement strand
TCCTTGTTTCTATGCACCAGTCATCTCATCAACCGCATTTTCTCCTGATTCGCCGGTCCTTATTCTGGTTACGTCTGAAATAGGCAGCACGAAGATCTTCCCGTCCCCTGGATTCCTGGTCTGGTTGGCCTCGATGATGGTGTTTACCACCTTTCGCACCAGCCCGTCCGGCACCACCAGCTTGATCATTCGTTTTGGCATGAGACGGGGCCCCTGGGCTATCAGGGGCAGGTTGTCAGCGCTATCCTCTGGCCGCTGGGCTATAGCCTCTACAAAGGCTTGATCCAGGGCCTTTTTGCCCCGGCCCATGACCTTGGTGGCGGTAAAAGCGGGAAAGCCGGCCTCTACCAATGCGGCCTTGGTCTCATTCATCTTGTTCATCCTTACGATTGCCACTACTTCCTTCATTTTCAGGCCTCCCTTCTGCCGGAACTTATGGTATAGACCTCGTCCACAGGGGAGACAAATATCTTTCCGTCGCCATAGGCGCCGCCGTCGCCGGTACGGGCGCTCTCCATGATGGCTTTTATCACCAGATCCTTCTCCTCTTCTGGAGCCACCGTGAAGAGCATCTCCTTTGGCAGCTCGTCATAGTGGACGTTTCCCACCTTGAGCCCACGCTGCTTTCCTCGTCCGAACACCTCCATTTTGGTCACGGCCGGATAGCCTGCGTCGAGTAAGGAGTTCATCACCTCTGATGTCTTTTCTGGTCTGATGATGGCTCTTATCATGATCATCTTCACTCCTCCTTTTTAATCATAAAGGCCGTATTCCATGAGCAGGGATTCCAGCTCCTCCTGGGACATGGGGTTCGGGATGACGAACATGTCGTTCTCCTCGATGGCCTTGGCGAGGTTCCTGTAGTGGTCTGCCTGGGGATGGTCCGGAGCGTAGTCTATTACGGTCTTCCTGTGGATCTCGGCCTTCTGCACCATGTTGTCTCTTGGCACGAAATAGATCATCCGGCTGCCCAGCCTTTCTGCAAAGGCCTTGATGAGATCCTCTTCCCTGTCCACTTTTCTGCTGTTGCAGATAAGCCCGCCGAGTCTCACCTTTCCTGACTCTGCATATTTGCGTATGCCCTTGCTGATGTTATTGGCGGCATACATGGCCATCATCTCCCCTGACACGACTATGTATATCTCTTGGGCCTTCCCCTCCCTTATGGGCATGGCGAAACCGCCGCATACGACATCGCCGAGCACGTCATAAAAGACGTAATCGAGCTCGTGGGAGTCGTCGTATGCCCCCAGGGACTCCAGCAGGTTGATAGAGGTGATTATCCCCCTTCCCGCACATCCCACCCCAGGTTCCGGGCCTCCAGACTCCACACAGCGCACCTCCATGAATCCTTCCTTCATTACGTCTTCCAACTCCACGTCCTCGCCCTCTTCCCTCAGGGTGTCCAGGACCGTCTTCTGTGCAAGCCCTCCCAGCATGAGCCTTGTTGCATCGGCCTTTGGATCGCACCCCACAATCATCACCCGTTTGCCCAGCTCAGCCAAACCCGCGACGGTGTTCTGGGTTGTGGTGGATTTTCCGATTCCGCCCTTTCCATAAATCGCTATCTTCCTCATTTTTGACCTCCTTTGGTGCATTCGCTTTTGAGTCAAGAGAGGGCAAAGATGATGCCAAGGGGTCGAATCTCATGGTTTCCTGGTTTTGTTGTTGATTTTGTTGGTTTTTTTTGGATTGGGTGCCCGCCTTGAAGACCGCTGATTTTGTCTCAACCCTACAAAAGGGAAGAGGAAGGGCTTCATTTTTGTGATCAGTAAAATTCAAAACTATTTTACAAAAATGGAAAATAGAGACCGAAAAATGAGACAACCTTGTATGTTTTTAACGGCCCCCCTTCTGTTTCGTTTGGTAAGTCATTGAAATAAAATCGCAATCGTTTTTGGAATAGACCTTGCTTTAATGAGGTATGGGGGTGTTGACGTGACGATCTTGGCTACAAAAGAGAGCCTTTCCCATAAAAGACGGATCGATGGGGATGGGGACCTTATGAGAAGTGCACGGGAGCTTCACTGTGGAGTCACCGGCCTGGAGCTGGACACGCTCTTCGAGATATCCAAGCTGATAGGTTCTGCCCTGGAGTTGGACCAGGCCCTGCATCAGGTGCTCTATATCTTGAACAAGAGGTTGAAGATGGAGCGGGCCACTTTGATGCTTTTGGACGAGTCTGGCACGCATTTGAACATAAGGGCCTCTTGCGGCTTGACACCGGAGCAGGAGAGAAGGGGGATATACAGGATCTCGGAGGGGGTTTGCGGAAAGGTTTTCAGGAGTTCAGCTCCATTTGTGGTAAGGGATGTAAACAGTGAGCCGCTGTTCCTCAATAAGACCAAGGCAAGGAAAAATATAAAGAAGGGCACCATATCTTTTATTGGAGTGCCCATAGTGCTCAACAATCAGGCGGTGGGGGTCCTTACTGTGGACCGTTTGTTCGGTCCTGACATCTCTTTTGAAGAAGATGTCCGGTTCCTGTCGGTGGTAGCGACATTGATAGGCCAGTTCCTTGTATTGCACAACGCCATAAGGCTTCACCATGCCCGTCTCATCGAGGAGAATCTCGACCTCAAGGCGGAACTTAAAGGGAAGTACAGCTTTTCAAACGTAGTGGGCAACTCCAAGGCGTTGAGGGAGGTTTTCACCATAATAGAAAGGGTCGCGCCAAGCTCTGCCACAGTCCTGATTTTGGGAGAGTCTGGAACCGGCAAGGGGTTAATAGCCAGGGCTATTCATCAGGCGAGCGCAAGGAGTGAAGGCCCTTTTATCAAGGTCAACTGCGCTGCACTGCCGGAAAACCTTCTTGAGAGCGAGTTGTTTGGCCACGAGCGGGGCGCCTTCACAGGGGCCGGTAGGCAGCGTCCAGGAAGGTTCGAGCTTGCCCACAATGGCACCCTGTTCCTGGATGAGATAGGGGAGCTTCCCTTGAGTCTCCAGTCAAAACTGTTGAGGGTGATCCAGGAGAGGGAGTTCGAACGGCTGGGCAGCTCCAGGACCATCACCGTGGACGTCAGGCTCATCGCCGCCACCAACCGGGACCTGGAAAAGGCCGTGGCTGCCAACGAGTTCAGGGCGGACCTCTATTACCGCCTGAACGTGGTGCCCATCCAGGTGCCTCCCCTCAGGGAGAGGCGCGAGGACATTCCTCCCCTGGTGGACAAGTTTCTCAGGGAGAGCAACAGGCGCCACGGCAAGGAGGTGTTCATGTCCAAGGAGGTGCTGGAGACCCTGGTCAGGTACCGCTGGCCCGGAAACGTGAGGGAGCTGGAGAACCTGGTGGAGAGGCTGGTGATCATGGCCGATACCTCCGAGATAGGCATTGAAGACCTGCCTCTCTACATACAGCTCGACTCAGGGGCCGGAGGAGAAGGCAGCGGGCAGGAGCGGGCCGGTGCGGTGGAGGAGCGTCCGCGGCTGACCCTCAGGGAGATGGAGAAGCGCGAGATAGAGGCCGCCTTGGCGAGGAACGGGTGGGTCCAGGCCCGTGCCGCCAAAGAGCTGGGCCTGACCCAGAGGCAGATAGGTTACAAGATCAAGAAGTACGGGATCACCCCGCCCTGGCGGAAGCGGAGCGGCAGGGGGCCGGAAGAGGGGCCCTGTGTCCGCCTCCAGGAATGACCGCCACGCCGGATCAGCCCGTGATGCGTTCCATGCCGTCCATATAGGGCCGCAGCGCGGGAGGAACCACCACCGAGCCGTCCTCCTGCTGGAAGTTTTCCAGTATGGCAACCACTGTGCGTCCCACTGCCAGGCCCGAGCCGTTGAGGGTGTGGACGAACCGGTTCTTTCCTCCTCCCTTGGGCTTGAACCGGATGTTGGCCCTCCTGGCTTGGAAGTCCTCGAAGTTGCTGCATGAAGAGATCTCGCAGAACCTGTTCTGGCCCGGCAGCCACACCTCTATGTCATAGGTCTTGGCCGCGGAGAAGCCCAGGTCGCCGGTGCAGAGGGTCACCACCCTGTAAGGGATCCCCAGCTCCTGGAGGACCTCTTCGGCGTCGAGCAGGAGCGACTCCAGCTCGTTGTAGGAGTCGTCGGGATGGACCAGCTTCACCAGCTCCACCTTGTTGAACTGGTGCTGCCTGACTATGCCCCGGGTATCGCGGCCGTGGGAGCCGGCCTCCGACCGGAAACAGGGGGTGTAGGCCACGAAGTACTTGGGCAGCTCCTCCTCCCTGAGTATCTCTTCCCGGTGGATGTTGGTGACCGGCACCTCGGCCGTGGGGATGAGGTAGTAGTCCAGGCCCTGGAGCCGGAAGAGATCCTCCTCGAACTTGGGGAGCTGGCCGGTCCCGAAGAGGGATGCACTGTTGACGATGAAGGGGGGCAGGACCTCGGTGTAGCCGTGTTTCTTAGTGTGCAGGTCGAGCATGAAGTTTATCAGCGCCCTCTCCAACCGGGCGCCCGCTCCCATGTAAACCACGAAGCGGGAACCGGTGATCTTGGCGGCCCGTTTGAAGTCGAGGATTCCCAGCCCCTCCCCAACGTCCCAGTGCGGCTTGGGTTCGAAGGAGAATTCGGGGATGTCGCCCCACCTCTTCACCACCACGTTCTGGGTCTCGTCTTCGCCTTCGGGCACCGATTCGTGGGGGATATTGGGGATGGCGGCCACCGCGGCCTCGAACCGCTCTTCGGCCTCGGCCAGGGCCCGCTCCTTCTCCTTGAGCTCGGCCCCAAGTTCCTTCATGGCCGCGACCTTGTCTTCTGCCGCCTCCCCGGCCTTCTTGAGGCGGGCTATCTCCTGGGAGACCGCGTTGCGCCGGCTCCTGAGGGCCTCCACCTCCGCCAGCAGCTCTCGCCGCTCCCGGTCCACCGCGAGTATCGAGTCCACGGACAGGTCCGAAAACCGCTTTTTCAGCGCCTCCTTGACCTTCTCGGGTTCTTTTCTAATCAGTTTTATGTCGAGCATCTGCGGGACCTCCCCTGTCCTGTCAGGCCAGCATCCGGGCCACGATTTCCTCCACCTTCTTCAGCGCTTCTCCCACCTTCTCCGGCATCTTGCCTCCGGCCTGGGCCATGTCGGGCCGGCCCCCACCTCCGCCTCCCACGGCCTTGGCCACTTCGCCCACTATCTTTCCGGCGTGCAGCCTGCCCGTTAGGTCCTTTGTCACCAGGGCCACCAGGCTCACCTTGCCGTCCGCAGCAGAGGCGAGTACGGCCACTCCGCTGGAGAGCTTGTTCCTTACCTGGTCCCCGGCCTCACGCAGTCCCTTCATATCCAGCCCTGGCAGCTCCAGGGCGACCACCTTGACGCCGTCGATCACAGGAGCAGAGGATATAACGGAGTCTATATCCGTGGCCCCGCCTTTAAGGGAGATCTCCTTTATCCTCTTTTCCAGCTCCTTGATCTTGGCCTGGAGGCGTTTGACCCTATCCTCGGCCTCTCCTGGCCTGCACTTCAGGTGGGCGGCGATGGAGGCCAGCGTATCTTCCATCTCATGGACCAGTGCAAGCCCCTTTTCGCCGGTAGCCGCCTCGATCCTCCGTATCCCAGAGGCCACGCTGGACTCCCCCACTATCTTGAAGAGGCCGATCTCTCCGGTCCGGCGCACATGGGTCCCGCCGCACAGCTCCTGGCTCACGTCGTCCACCGTGACCACCCTGACGGTGTCGCCGTACTTCTCGCCGAACAGCGCCACGGCATCGGACTCCAGGGCCTCCTTGTAGGACATGACCTCTACGGTCACGGCCCGGTCCTCCCTGATCCAGCGGTTCACCAGCTCCTCGACGCGCCTAAGCTGTGATGGCTCCACGCGCTCGAAGTGGGTGAAGTCGAAGCGGAGTCTATCGGGCTCCACCAGCGAGCCCGCCTGCCTGACGTGGTCCCCAAGGATGTGCCTGAGCGCCGAGTGGAGCAGGTGGGTCGCGGTGTGGTTCCTGGCTGTAGCCGCCCTCCGCCCCTCGGTGACCACGAGTCTCACCCTCTCTCTTACGGAGATGGAGCCTTCCACCACCTCCACCACGTGTATGGTGAGGTCTCCCCGCTTCCTGGTATCCAGGACCTCGGCCCTGCCTTCCGGCCCCTCGATCCAGCCCCGGTCGCCGACCTGGCCGCCTGATTCACCGTAGAAGGGGGTCTCCAGGGTCACCAGTTCACCTTTCCACCCCTTTTCGGCCCTCTTCTCCTCCTCCCTGCCGTTGAACAGGGCCGCGACCTCGCTCTCACAGACGCATCGGTCGTAACCCACGAACGAGGTGGCCTTTCCGGAGTCCAGGAGCGCCTTGTAACAGGGCGGCAGCTCGTGGGTGACCACTTTGCCGACCGCACCCCGGGAGCGTTCCCGCTGCCGTTCCATCTC
Organism: Deltaproteobacteria bacterium; assembly: GCA_015491585.1. Classification (GTDB taxonomy): domain Bacteria; phylum Desulfobacterota; class Dissulfuribacteria; order Dissulfuribacterales; family S140-46; genus S140-46. The sequence goes on along the minus strand of WFVQ01000083.1, from coordinate 1,538 downwards.
CTGGTCGAAGCCCTTCCTGTCCAGCTCCAGCCCCTCCTCTTTCGCGACGTCCCTCAGGATGTCCACTGGAAAGCCGTAGGTGTCGTAGAGCTTGAATCCGTAGGAGCCGGGAATCACCTTGCCGCCTTCGCGCTTTATGCGTGTGATCTCCTCCTCCAGCATTACAAGCCCCTGGTTCAAGGTCTCGGAGAAGCGAGACTCCTCGTTCTCGAGGACCTTGGCAATGATGTCTCCGGCCCCTGCTATTTCAGGATACACCGGCGAGAACTTGGCTATCACCGCCGAGGCCACAGAGGCCATGAAAGGGGCCTCCAGCCCCAATACGTGGCCGTACCTGGCCGCCCTCCTGACGATCCTTCTGAGCACGAACCCCCTCCCCTCGTTGGAGGGAATCACGCCGTCGGCCACGAGGAAGACAGACGAACGGACGTGATCGGCTATCACCCTCATGGCCACGTCGGACCTTTCCTCCTCGCCGTATCCCTTTCCGGCAAGCTCCGCGATCTTTTGGATCACAGGGGCGAAGAGGTCGGAGTCGAAGTTGCTCCGCTTGCCCTGGCAGACCGCCGCCATCCTCTCCAGCCCCATCCCCGTGTCTATGCTGGGCTTGGGAAGGGGATGGAGTTCGCCCTTCTCGTCTCTGAAGAACTGCATGAACACCAGGTTCCAGAGCTCGAGGAAGCGGTCGCAGTCACACCCGACACGGCAGGAGGAGCCGCACGCCATCTCCTCGCCCTGGTCGATGAGGATCTCGGAGCAGGGCCCGCATGGGCCGGTGTCGCCCATTGCCCAAAAGTTGTCCTTCTCTCCCAGCCGCACTATGCGCTCCGGACTTACCTCCGCCTTCTTCTTCCAGATCTCTGCGGCCTCGTCGTCGTCTTCGAAGACCGTGACCCAGAGACTCTCCCGCGGCAGTTCCATCACTTCGGTCATGAACTCCCATGCAAAGGCAATGGCCTCTTCCTTGAAGTAGTCGCCGAACGAAAAGTTGCCCAGCATCTCGAAGAAGGTGTGGTGCCGCGCGGTGTAGCCGACGTTCTCCAGGTCGTTGTGCTTGCCTCCGGCCCTGACGCACTTCTGGCAGGTGGTGGCCCTGGTGTACGGCCTCTTCTCCTCTCCCAGGAAGACCTTTTTGAACTGCACCATCCCCGCATTGGTGAACAGCAGCGTGGGGTCGTCTGCTGGCACCAGCGGAGAGCTCGGCACCACCTCGTGCCCCTTTTCCTTGAAGAAGTTTAGGAATTTTGCCCGTATCTCTTCGCTCGTGAATGGTTTCATCGCACACCGTCCAGGCGGTCAGCCGCCATGTCTATGATTTTTCCCCGTCGCCCTCTCCGGCTTCGGGCTCCACCAGGCCGTAGGCCTCCTTGACCTCCGCCTCTATCCTCGAGGCGAGATCGGGATTCTCCTTGAGGAGCTGCCGCACGTTCTCCCTGCCCTGCCCCAGCCTCTCGCCCTTGTAGGAGTACCAGGCCCCGCTCTTGTCGATTATGTCCACAGCCACCGCCAGGTCCAAGAGGGAACCTTCCTTTGAGATT
>WFVQ01000082.1 GCA_015491585.1 Deltaproteobacteria bacterium | reverse complement strand
AGCCCCTTGAAGCCGCGCCCCATGAACCTCGCCATGACCGCCGCCTCTTCCAGGGCCTTCAGGGCGTAATCCGACCCATCGACGGCCACCATGAGCCTGGCATCCTGGCCTATGCCATCCCACAACTTGGCCCCCACCACATAGACAGGACAGGGCAGCCGGCGCAGGAGCAGCGAGGAGGTGACACTGCCCACGAAGGCGTCCACCCAAGGGGAGCGGCAGCTCCGCTGGAGGGCTATGGCATCGAACCCGTCCGCCTTCACCGTGTCCATGATCACGTCAACGGGCTCGCCATCCTCGATCTTGATGGTGATGAGATCCCTCTTCACACCCCCGCGGCCGAGCTCCTGGGCCAGGGCGTCCATCTTGGGCTGGATCTCCTTTGCCACGAAGTCGTGACGCAGCCCCTTTATGAGACCCGAATCGGCCAGCTCCCTGGCGCGAAAATCTATATTGGCCAGCCGCTCACCCCAAAAGCTGGGGGCCAGGGCATGGAGGAGCACCACCTCGCACTGGGTGGAGCGATCCAGGCCAACCACGTATTGGACGAAGGAGAGCACCCCCTTGTTGTCCTTGGCTACGTCCACCGGAACCAGAATCTTGGAAATGGCAGCGGTTCCCATGGCCACCTCCTAAAACATGACCAGAAGCCAGACGTTGGCGATGGCCACCGAGATCACCATATATACGAAGGCCACCTTCATGAAGCCGAAGAAGGTGATGGGATAACCGGCCGATTCGGATATCCCCATTGTCACGACATTGGCGCTGGCGCCTATCATGGTGCCGTTGCCGCCGAAACAGGCCCCGAACGCCAGGGCCCACCAGAGCACGCCGCTCTCGGCTCCGGGTATCACCTTGGTGAGATAGGCCACGATGGGAAGCATGGTGGCGGTAAAGGGGATGTTATCGACGAAGGCGCTGGCTATGGCCGAAACCCACAGTATCAGGCATATGGACGCCACCAGGCTGCCCTGGGCCAGGTTGAATACCCAGTCGGCAATTAGATCCAACAGGCCGGTCTCCTCCACCGATCCCACCAGGATAAAGAGGAAGACGAAGAAGAGGAGCGTGGGCCACTCTATATCCTTCTCGATGAGCTTCAGCAGATCTATCTTCCCGCTGACCAGTCCGTAGGTGAAGAGGAGCGAGGCGCCGAGCAGGGCCGCTATGCTGACCTCCATGTGCCAGTACCCGTGGGTGAGGAACAGGGCGATCACCATGGACATGATTATGCCACCAACGGTGAGGAGGGTGGAATCGGTGATCTGATACTCCTGGCGCAGCTTCTCTATGAAGGCATCTATGTCGTCCACCTTGGCCCGCTTGAACTCCTTGCCATAAAAGAGCTTGGTGTGGAGGAAAAGGAGTACCGTGGAGATCACACAGACCGGTGTGAGCTCCTTGACGAAGTCCATGAAGGTCAGCCCGGCGTAGGAGCCGATCATGATGTTGGGCGGATCGCCGATGAGGGTGGCGGTGCCGCCGACATTGGAGGCCAACACCTCTGGGATGAGCAGGGCCAGGGGGTTGATACCCAGGGAGACCGCTATTTCGATACTCACCGGTGTCAGGAGGAGCATGGTGGTGACGTTGTCGAGAAAGGCCGATGAAACGGCCGTAAAGACCATGAGTATCATGGATAGGACCATGACGTTGCCGCGGGCCAGCTTGTAGCACTTGTAGGCGGTCCACTGAAAGATCCCGGTGTTCTTCAATATGCCGACGATGATCATCATCCCCATGAGCAGGAAGATGACGTTCATGTCTATGGCCCGTATGGCGGCCTCATAGGAGAGGATATGATATTGGGGGTCGATGGTGCCCAGGGTGTAGCTGATGGCCAGCATCAGCGAGGCACCGAGCATGGCGGCCAAGGTCCTGTGGAGGAGCTCGAATGAGATGAGGATATAGGCCAACACGAAGATGACCGACGCGATCCAGAACGCCGGACCGCGGGTCCTCTCGATGGTGAGATCGGCCCTTATCTCGTAGTTGCCCTCCTGATCCTTGAGGATGTTCTTGGCCGGGATGGTGTACTTCAGGGTCTTGTAACTGGCCTTGGACACCTCCACGGTGATGGTGCTCTGGGGGGTTAGGGGCGCATCTATGATGAACTCCGCCTGGAAGGTGCCGTCGGGATTGGTCAGCACCTCGTTGAGCTCGCTGTGGCCGTAAGGCTTGGGCTCCAGCTCCTTGCCATCGAGAAAGACCTTGAGTTCAGCGTCTTCGACCCCGGCCTTGTGGGGGTTCACTAGCCTGCCGTAGATGTTGAGTATAGGCCCTTTTGCCTCCCCCTCCTCTGGAGCATGGGCGGCCGAGGCGGTGGCGGCCTGGGCCAAAAGCGCGGCCAGGGAGAATAGCACCGCCAGCATTACAACAAGGGGCTCCATACGCGACTGACCCGCCTGATGTGCCAACGAGAGGTTGCTGACCCTCATCTCACCCTCCTGTCCTCAAGTTTTCTTTCCAGGATACAGGCCGCCACCGCCCCATGCAATGCCCGATTCCGCCCATAGCACGGGGCAGGAGTCTTTGCTTTTATCTTGAGCATCAAAAATCTCCTGGTCTCTGCTCCTGTCGGAAGGGATTCAGGGACGCCGGCCTCCTCGATGCCGCCTTTGCTCCGCTTTGGCCGCCGCAAGGGCCGTCCATGACCACCCTCGGGCCTCTGAAAGCTCCGCCCGGCGGCGGAGGCCGAAAGCCCCTGCATCCCTT
>WFVQ01000081.1 GCA_015491585.1 Deltaproteobacteria bacterium | reverse complement strand
TCCATGTATCTCTTGACCCCGGGATAGGTCTCGAAGTACTTGTCGATGAACCGCTGTGCCTCCTTCCTGTCCATGCCCAGCTCCTTGGCAAGGCCGTAGGCGCTCATGCCGTAGACGATCCCGAAATTCACCGTCTTGGCCATGCGCCTCATCTCAGGGGTGACCATCGCCTCGTTCAGACCGAGGATGAGGGCGGCGGTCCTGGTGTGGATGTCCTCCCCCCTCTTGAATGCCTGTACCAGGTTCTCGTCCCCAGAGTAGTGGGCGAGGACGCGCAGGTCTATCTGCGAGTAGTCGGCGGATACCAGGAGGAAGCCCTCAGGAGCCACGAACAGGGACCGAATTTCCATACCCTCGTCGCTTCTCACCGGTATGTTCTGGAGATTGGGGTTGCTGGACGAGAGCCTGCCGGTGGCGGTTACAGTTTGGTTGAATGAGGTGTGGATCCTTCCCGTTTCCGGATGAATCATCTTTTCCAGGCCGTCCACGTAGGTGGATTTGAGCTTTGCCAGGTTCCTGTACCTGAGCATGAGAGCAGGGAGGGGATGGCGGCCGGCCAGGGCCTTGAGGACCTCCATGTCGGTGGAGTAGCCGGTCTTCTTGCGAGTCTTCTTCACTTGGGGAAGGCCCAGCTCTTCGAACAGGATCTCCGCTAGCTGCTTGGTGGAGTTGACGTTGAACTCCCGGCCCGCTGCCTGGTATATTTCTCTCTCCAGCCCTTCCAGCTCTCTGGAGAACTGTTCCGATAGGCGGCGCAGCCCCGCCCTGTCCACCAGCACGCCCCTCATCTCCATGTCTGCCAGTATGGGCACCAGGGGCATCTCGATCCCGGTGAAGAGGTCCCACTGTCCGTTCTCCTTCAGCTTAGGCCACAGTACCTCCTTGACCAGCGCAGTGACGTGTACATCCTCGCACGAGTACTTGGCGGCCTGTTCCACCGGAACGTTGGAGAACCCTCCATCCCCTTTGTAGTGCCTGGTAACCTCTTTGAAGGTAATCATCCTGTGCCCCAGCACCTCCTCTGCCAGGGCCTCGAGGTTGTGTTGCCTCTTGGTGGGGTTGAGGAGATAGGAGGCGATCATGGTGTCTCCTTCGATGCCCCTGAGGGAGATGCCGTTGCGCTCCAGCACCACCAGGTCGTACTTGATGTTCTGCCCGGTCTTGCCTACCTCTGGGTCAGCGAGGAGGGGTGCCAGCAACCGTTCCAGCGCCTCACGCTCCATGTTCCTGGAGTCCGGCGCACCGTGGGCCAGCGGGATATAGGCGGCCTCCGGAGGCTCTACGCAGATGGATATCCCCACCAGGGAGGCGTCCATTGGATTCTCGCTGGTGGTCTCGGTGTCCAGGACCACGTGGCCCTTTTGCTTGATGCGGTTGCACCACTTCTGCAGCTCCCCAGGGGTGGAGACCACTTCGTATCCATCCATCGGAATGGTCTGTTCAGGCACGATATCCTTGAGAAAGGTGTTGAATTCAAGTTCCTGAAAAAGTGACCTGAGCCTGGCGTGGTCCAGGGCCGACCTCTGGTAGAAGGAGAGTTCATCAGGGACATCGACGCCGGAGTCCAGGGTCACCAGCCGTCTCCATAGCCCGATCCTCTGGGCGTTCTCCTCCAGCCGCTCCCTGGTCTTGCCCTTTAGCATGTCCAGGTGCGACAGCAGGTCCTCGATTGAGCCGAACCTGGCAATGAGTTTCAAGGCGGTCTTCTGCCCTATGCCCGGCACTCCAGGTATGTTGTCCGAGGGATCGCCGGCCAGGGCCAGGACGTCGCGGAATTGGGCCGGTTCTATACCCATGTTTTTCCGCACCCACTCCAGGTCTATGACCTGGTCCTTCATGGGGTCCCATATGGTGACGCGCTGGTCCACTAGCTGAATGAGATCCTTGTCTCCTGAGACGATGATTATGGGCACGCCGGTGATCCTGACTGCGATGGCGGCCATGAGGTCGTCCGCTTCGTATCCCTCCTGTTCGAGCTGCACCATCCCCATAGCCTCTACTACCTTTCTCACGTATGGCACCTGGACCGCGAGGTCGTCGGGCATGGGAGGGCGGTTCGTCTTGTATTCCCCGTAAATCTCGTGTCTGAATGTCGGTCCCTTGGCATCCCACAGGATGGCCGCATAGGTGGGGGCCTTTTCCCGCAGCACCTTCCACAACATGCTGACTATGCCGTAGACGGCCTTCGTGGGAAGGCCGGAACGGGTGGTCAATGGCTGCCTGATGGCGAAGTAGGCCCTGTACAGGTAAGAGCTTCCGTCGATCAGGAACAGGGCCTCGCCTCCGTCTCTGGACGTCATGGGTGTTCTCCTTTCCGGCTGTTTCCCCCGGCAGGCAAGGGATCGCCGGGTCCGTGTTTGACTTTTGTCATGGCTTTAAGTATCCTTCTGCGCTGGAAAAGTAAAGGGGAGGCATCCGATGGCAACTGTAGTGGTCGTTGGCACCCAGTGGGGGGACGAGGGCAAGGGAAAGATCGTTGACCTGCTCACTGAATACGCCGATATCATAGTCCGCTTCCAGGGAGGCAACAATGCCGGTCATACCTTGGTGGTGGATGGTGAGAAGTTCATATTTCACCTCATACCCTCCGGGATACTCCACGAGGAGAAGCTCTGCATGATAGGAAACGGGGTGGTGCTTGATCCCGCCATCCTGGTGGAGGAGTTGGATCATCTGGCTGAGAAGGGGCGGGAGGTGACCCCTGGCCGCCTGAAGATCAGCATGAATACCCATCTGATAATGCCCTATCACAAGGGGCTGGATCACGCCCGCGAGGCCGCGAAGTCAAAGGGCAAGAAGATAGGGACCACAGGCCGCGGCATCGGGCCCTGCTACGAGGACAAGGTGGTGCGCAACGGCATCAAGGTGGGGGACCTCCTCGATCCCGTACTCTTCAGAGAGAAGCTCGATGCCAACGTGAAGGAGAAGAACTTCATACTCACCGAGATGCTGGGTGCCGGTCCATTCGACGCCGATGCCATATACGCAGAGTATCAGAGATATGCCGAGCGCCTCGCCCCTTACGTGGCCAACGTATCTGTCATCATCGACGATGCGCGCCGTCAGGGCAAGAACATCCTGTTCGAGGGCGCCCAGGGCACGCAGCTCGACATCGACCACGGGACCTATCCCTTCGTGACCTCTTCCAACACCATCGCCGGCGGTGCCTGCTGCGGTGCCGGCATCGGGCCTAGCAAGATCGATAAGGTGATCGGGATCTGCAAGGCGTACACCACCAGGGTGGGAGGCGGCCCGTTCCCGACGGAGCTCGACGACGAGGTGGGGAGCCATCTCCAGGAGAAGGGGGCGGAGTTCGGCGCCACCACCGGCAGGAAGAGGCGGTGCGGCTGGCTCGACGGAGTGGTGCTCAAGGATGCGGTTAGGATAAACGGCCTGGATGCCCTGGCCCTGACCAAGCTGGATGTCCTGAGCGGCTTGGAGCGGCTAAAGGTCTGCACCTCCTACCGGATTGGAGGAGACTCCATCCACTCCATGCCCGGCAATATCCGGGAGGTGGAGGCCATCGAACCGGTCTATACCGAGTATCCAGGCTGGAGCCAGTCCCTTGATGAAGTGCAGGAGTTCGACGATCTTCCCCAGGAGGCGAGGGATTATATCAAGAGGATAGAAGATTTGTCGGGTGTGCCCGTCTCTATCGTGAGCGTGGGGCCGGCCAGGGACCAGACCCTTCTCCTGGAGAATCCGTTCGGATAGATGAACCCTGGAGAGAGGGGAGAGCGCTGGCGCGACTGGAGATGGCAGCTCGTCAACCGCATCTCGAGGGTGGAGCACCTCCCCCTTCATTACGAGGAGCGGGAGGCTCTAATCCCAGTCGCCGCCAGGTATCCCGTCTCCATAACCCCTTATTACGCCTCCCTGATCCGCTGGGATGATCCAGCCGATCCCATAGCCCGGCAGTGTGTCCCCTCCCAGGATGAGGTGGCGTTCAGGCTGCCCGATTCCACTCCAGATCCCCTTGCCGAACAGCGTTACTCCCCCCTCCCTGGTCTGGTGCACCGCTATCCCGACCGGGTCCTGCTGCTGGCCAGCGCTGTCTGCCCTGTACTGTGCAGGCATTGCAACAGGAAGCGGACGTGGCGCAGGCCGGAGGCGTTGCTCGGCTCAAAGGAGTGGAGGCGGGCGCTGGACTACATCAGGAGGGAAAGGGGAGTCCGCGAGGTGATCCTCTCCGGAGGAGATCCCCTCATGCTTCCCCTCTCCAGGCTATCCCGGATACTGGAGGCCCTGAGGGCGATCCCCCACGTGGAGGTGGTCAGGATCGGAACGAGGGTGCCGGTCACCCTTCCCATGCGGGTGACCCCTGAACTCTGCTCGGTACTGGAGGGGGCGAGGCCGCTGTGGATAAATACCCATTTCAACCACCCGAGGGAGGTTACCAGGGAGGCGGAGGAGGCCTGCGACTCCTTGGTGACCAGGGGGATTCCGGTCTCCAACCACACAGTCCTCCTAAAGGGCGTCAACGATGACCAGGAGGTCCTGCTGACCCTGTTCAGACGGCTCCAGGCCATCTCGGTGAGGCCGTATTACCTGTTCCAGTGCGATTCTGCCCTGGGCACGGACCACTTCAGGGTGCCGCTGCCCGAGGGGATCTCCATGATGGAGGGCATGTGGGGCAGGACCGGTGGGCTTACGCTGCCCCGTTTCGTGGTGGATCTCCCAGGCGGGAAGGGGAAGGTCTCGGCCGAGAGGGCGCACTGCCTCTCCCTGTCTGGGGAGGAGGCGCTGTTCATGAACTTCGAGGGCGAGACGGTACGTTACCGGTGGTGAAGGGTATTCCCAGGCGTTCCGCTGCCCATTTGACCACCGGCTTGACCCGTTCCGCCACCATCTCCATTGCCGTATGGAGATCGACCCATTTGTATGCGTCGTGTTCGGGCCTGCCTATGTTGGGATTGACCGGCAGGGTGATCTCCTTCCGTGAGGTGGAAGCCAGGTAGTAGCGGGCGATCTTGGTCCCCCGCCGGTAGGGAGCGGTCTCCATGTAGTCAAGGCCCCAGCGGAACGATAGGTCCGTTATGGTGGTCTCCTCCTCCACTTCGCGTTTTGCGGCCTCCAGCGGCTCTTCTCCATCTTCGACTATGCCCTTGGGGAAGTCCCAATAGCCGTATGCCCTGAGGAGCAGGAAGCACCATTTTCCATCCTCCTCGCGTACCACGACGACGCCAGCTGACAACACCATTTTTCAACTCCCTTGCATCGAATAGAGAAGGAATAGTACGTTCGGGCGGAGGTGGCAACCGGCTCCCCCCACTTCCCTGGCACTCCCTTTTTCTGTAGGATGCCAGGCATGCGGAAGAGGAAGAAGGGAAAAAAGAAGAAAGGCTCTCGTAGGGCATGGGGCGGCGGGATACCGTGGCAACGGCTCAAGATGCTCCTTGACTCTGGAGATTCTGAGGCTGCCCTGGAGCTGGCCGACGAGTTGTATGGCAGCGGGGCCAGGGACCCGCGGTTCCTCGAGCTGCGCGCCATGCTCCTGGCGGAATGCGGCAGGGGAGAGGAGGGGCTGGCCCTCTACGCCCGTCTTTCGTCAGCCGGCCTGTTGTCGGCCGCCGGCCTGTACAACATGGGGAGGACGGCCCAGCGGCTCGGCCGCTACCAGGACGCCCAGAAGGCCTACTCCACGCTGCTGGGACTCGATCCCTCCTTTCATCTTGCCTGGAACAATATGGGGCTGTTGCTCCTCCAAACCGGAAGGGGAGGAGAGGCTGTCCCGATGTTCGTCAAGTCCGTGGAGCTTGCCCCTGGGTTCGCGGAGGGGTGGAACAACCTGGGAGTGGCCCTGGACGAGCTGGGACGTTCAGAAGAGGCGGAGGCGGCGTTCCGGAAGGCCCTGGAGCTCTCTGATGGGTATGTCTCCCCGCTGTTCAACCTCGCCCACCTCTGCCAGCGGACGGAGAGGTATGGAGAGGCGGAGGCGCTGCTGGTCCGGCTGCTGGAAGTGGATCCAGCACACGATGAGGCGCGGTTCATGCTGGCGGCGCTTCGCGGAGAGGCGGTACAGAGGCCACCCGCCTCGTATGTGAAGAGGCTCTTCGATCAGGCCGCCTCCAGGTTCGACGCCATACTCACCGGCGAGCTGGAATATAAGACGCCTTCGGCCCTGTACCGGCTCATCTCCTCCTGCGTCCGTGTCCAGGGAGAGATCCTCGACGCCGGGTGCGGAACCGGTCTGGGCGCGGAGTTCTACCGGCCCCATGCCTCCCTGCTGGTGGGAGGCGACATATCCCTCAACATGTTGAGACAGGCTGGAGAGAAGGGGCTCTACGACCTGCTTGTCTGCTTCGATCTGCTGGGGCAGTGGCCCTTCACCGCTGCTTTCGATCTTATATACGCCTCGGACGTCCTGGTCTATTGCGGCGATCTCGCCCTGGCCCTGGGCAATTTCAGAAGGGGGCTGAAGCACGGCGGGGTCGTTGGGTTCAGCGTGGAGCTGCTCTCCAATGCCAGGGAGGGGCAACGCCTCCAGCCCAGCGGCCGCTATGCCCATTCGCGTGAATACGTTGACAAGGCGGTGAAAGAGAGCCATCTTGAGATGGTAGCCTGTGAACGCACCGTCCTCAGAAAGGAGGGCGGCGATGAAGTCGCGGGCCTCCTGGCCGTGGCCAGGGCCTCGTGACGAGTGAGGTGACGTAATGGCGGTATCTTCGGTCCTGTGGGCCGCCGGTGGTGCGGTGGCCGGTGTCTTGGCCTTCTGGAAGAGGGATGCCCTGGGCAGGGCCCTGAGGGAGTTCTTCATGCCCCCTGAGCAGCGCCTGGAGGAGCAGTTCCGCAAGGGAGAGATCGACCGCGCGGAGTACGAGCGGAGGAAGAAGATACTGGCATCGGTCCTCTGAACCCGTTCCAACGGCGCCCCGGGCCGGGGCGGATGCGGAGAGGGAGGCGGAGGGGCCTGCGATATCGAGAAGCGGCCGTGAGCCTCTCTACAGGAAAACCTTCCCACCTTTGACATACATCAAAGTATTGCCTGGATTTCCCTGATATACATCTCCTAAAATGGATTGAAGGAGATGTCCATGCGCTGGAGCAGCGAAGCAGAACAGGCTGTGAAGAGGGTCCCCTTCTTCATACGCCCCAAGGTCAAGAAGGCTGTGGAGCGTCTTGCAGCCTCCAAGGGGGCCGGCACTGTCACCCTTTCCCATGTCCAGGAGTGCAAGCAGCGCTACCTGGGGGGGCAGCACGACGGTGTCCAGGGCCTCCAGGTAGAGACATGCTTCGGGCCTTCGGGTTGCAGCAACCGGGCCGTCTCCTTTCCTGGATTCGCGGACCGGGTGGAAAGGCTCCTGGAGGAAAAGGGCATAAGCCGGTTCATACGGGAAGGCGTTTCCGGGCCCCTCAAGCCACACCACGAGTTCCGCGTATCCATATCAGACTGTCCCAACGGCTGTTCCAGGCCCCAGATAGCGGACATAGGGCTCCTGGGTGCCGCCATGCCGGACACGGCAGAGGCCTCGGCTTGCAATGGATGCGGTTCCTGCGTCGAGGTGTGCAGGGAGGCAGCGGTGGAGCTGCGCCATCCAGGTCTTTGTCCGTTGGTGTTATCCGACAGGTGCCTTGGATGCGGCCAGTGTGCGGTCATCTGTCCTACTGGAGCGATAGCTCAAGGGGCCGAGGGTTACAGGGTCCTGGTGGGTGGGAAGCTGGGCCGCCATCCCAGGCTCGGGACCGAGCTGGGGCTGTTCACTCCCGAACAGGCCTTGGAGATTGTATCGAGGGCAGCGGAGCTATACATGGACCGGGCCAAGCCCGGACAGCGCCTCGGCGCCCTCGTGGATGAGATAGGCCTTGGCCGGGTCAAGGCTGCACTATTGGAATAGATGGCGCAACCGCGCAAAAAAGATCAAAGGAGGAGTGATATGTTTTGTTTTCAGTGCGAACAGACGGCAAAAGGACAGGGGTGTACCACCATAGGTGTGTGTGGCAAGAAGCCTGAAGTGGCAGCCCTTCAGGACCTTTTGCTCTACATCTTGAAGGGCATGTCCGCAGTGGCTGTAGAAGGCAGGAAGGTCGGTGTCAAGGACCGCGACGTGGACGTCTTCACCCTGAAGGCCATGTTTTCCACCCTTACCAACGTCAACTTCGACGCCGACCGTCTGGCCGGCATCATCAAGGAGGCCGTGGCCAAGCGCGAGGCGCTGAAAGAGAAGGTGAAGGGGGCGGGAGGCGATCTGTCGGGACTGCCAGAGGCTGCCTCCTTCCAGCCGGCCGACTCCATCGACGGCATGGTCAAGCAGGCCGAAGGCCACGGCGTGAAGGACAACGGCGGATGGAACGAGGACTGCCTCTCCCTCAGGGAGACGCTGATCTACGGTCTGAAGGGCGTTGCAGCCTATGCAGATCATGCCCAGATCCTCGGCAAGGAGGATGAAGAGGTCTACGCCTTTATGCACGAGGGGCTTGCGGCCACCTTGGACAGCTCCATCGACCTAAACGGGTGGGTGGAGCTGGTGATGAAGTGCGGCAAGGCCAACCTGCGCGCTATGGAGCTCTTGGATGAGGCCAACACCAGCGCCTACGGCCACCCGGTTCCCACCAAGGTTCCACTGGGCCACAAGAAGGGCAAGGCCATACTGGTCTCTGGCCATGACCTCAAGGACATGGAGGAGATCCTTAAACAGACCGAGGGCAAGGGCATATACGTCTATACCCACGGCGAGATGCTTCCGACCCACGGCTATCCTGAGCTGAAGAAGTATCCCCACTTCTACGGCCACTACGGCACCGCGTGGCAGAACCAGCAGAAGGAGTTCCCAGAGTTTCCTGGCCCCATCGTTATGACCACCAACTGCATCCAGAAGCCGGCGGACTCATACAAGGACAGGATCTTCACCTCCGGTGTCGTGGCCTGGCCCGAGGTCCAGCACATAAAGGACTACGACTTCACGCCGGTGATCGAGAAGGCGCTGGAGATGGAGGGGTTCGCCGATGACCAGGACAAGGGCCATGTGATGGTCGGTTTCGCCAGGAACACCGTCATGTCCGTGGCCGACAAGGTCATCGAGGGAGTCAAGGCCGGAAAGATCCGCCACTTCTTCCTTGTTGGAGGGTGTGACGGCGCCAAGCCAGGCCGCAGTTACTACACCGAGTTCGTTGAGAAGGTGCCCGAGGACTGCATCATACTAACCCTGGCGTGCGGCAAGTTCCGCTTCTTCGACAAGGATCTCGGCGACATCGACGGCATCCCGCGCCTGCTGGACATCGGGCAGTGCAACGACGCCTACTCCGCCATCCAGATAGCGCTGGCACTGGCAAAGGCGTTCGACTGCAACGTCAACGAGCTTCCGCTCTCTCTCATCCTCTCCTGGTACGAGCAGAAGGCGGTGGCCATCCTCTTGACCCTGCTCTCCCTGGGAATCAAGAACATCAGGCTGGGTCCCAGCCTGCCGGCGTTCATCACTCCCAATGTGCTGGATTTCCTCGTCAAGAACTTCGACATAAAGCCCATCTCCACCCCCGACGAGGACCTGAAGGCGATCCTTGGATGATGCCGTGACTGTTGGGCGCCTGGCCTTGGGCCGGGCGCCTCCTGGAGGATGAGATGAAGTGTCCTGGTCAAGACAGCAGATATTGGAAAGGCGACGCCATCTTCGAGGTGAAGTGCCCCAAGTGCAAGGGGACCATTGAGTTCTTCAAGGACGACACCAGCAGAAAGTGTCCGTCGTGCGGCCATAGGGTCCCCAATCCCGAGATGGATTTCGGCTGCGCCGAGTATTGTCCTTACGCGGAACAGTGCCTGGGCACACTGCCGGATGTGCTGGGTGACGTGAAGGGAAAGCAGGTTTACAGGGGCCTAATGGAGCAGCTCAGGGAGGTGCTCTCCGCTGATCCCGCGGCTATGTCAAAGGCGATGAAGGCAATGGATCTGGCCAATGATGTGGCCAAACGGTGCGCCGAGTCCCTGGGCCCTGTGTTGGCCGCTGTAAGCCTGCTCGTTATAGAGAGGGCCGCCCCAGGCACGGTGAGCCGCGGTGAGCTTATGGAGCGGTATAAGAAAGGGATAGAACCCTTCGCCGGCATGGAAGAAGAGGTGAAGGCGATCCTCTCTAGATTCGAGGCGGATGAGAGATCAGGAGGCGCGGGCGTGCTCCACGACATCTTCCTTCTGCTCGACCTGGAAGAGCAGGTGTCTGCAGGCCGTATCGGAAAGGACGAGGCCCGGGCCAGCGCCAGGACGGGGCTGGTCAACGAAGGTGCCGCTGGTGTGGCCGAGAAGATATTAGCATAGCGAGGTGTCATCATGGCAAAGGTTGTTAGAAACATAATCGAGATAGACGAGGAGCTCTGCAATGGGTGTGGGCAGTGCGTCCCGAGCTGCGAGGAGGGCGCCATCCAGATAATAGACGGCAAGGCAAGGCTCGTGGCAGAGAAGTACTGTGACGGTCTTGGAGCATGCCTTGGGGAGTGTCCGCGGGGCGCTCTCAAGATAGTCAAGCGTGAGGCTGAGGAGTTCGACGAGGAGGCCGTGGAAGAGTATCTCAAATCCGCGGCAAAGAAGGAGGCAGGGCCGACCCTGGCCTGTGGTTGCCCATCGAGCCAGGTGCAGACCTTCGGCCCCATCAGCCCATGCGCCGTGGCCAACAAGCCAGTGGTCCACGAGGCGGCGGAATCCAGCCTCACCCACTGGCCGGTCCAGATCAGGCTCGTCCCCCCATCGGCTCCCTTCCTTAAGGGCGCCCATCTGCTGGTGGCGTCGGATTGCACTCCTATAGCGTATCCCAACTTTCACCAGGATCTCCTCAAGGGTAGGGTGGTGCTCATGGGATGCCCCAAATTCGACGATGCCCACGAATACGTGGACAAGTTCCGCCAGATCTTCGAGACTGCGGACATCAAGAGCATAACCAACGTGATAATGGAGGTGCCCTGCTGTTCTGCCATGCCGGTGATAGTGCAGAAGGCCCTGGAGCTGGCGGGCAAGGAGATCCCTGTCCATACGGTCATAGTCAGCACCAGAGGGCAGTTGCTCACCCCGATTTCCAGTTGATTTCCATACCGTGTTGGAGTAGAGTTTCCTAGTCTGGAGAGGGGGCGTACAGCCCCCTGTTTCGTAAATGGAGACCGGGAACCATGAAAGACCAGCGCGGTATTTACTACTATCCTGTCTTGGCCAACAAGGGCCTTAGGATGTATGTCCGCCTTGGTGCCCAAGACGTCGAGTTCCGCCTCTGGGACGATAACGATCCATCCCTCTGGGACGAACACGGATGGGCCCCTTATCCTGCTATCCTGGCGGCGGCGGAGATGTACAAAAGGGAGGGCCGCAAGGGCGGACCGCCGCTGGAGCTGTACGATATAGATATAGCCATCAGGCTCCTCAAGGACGAGTTCCAGGGAGGCCTTGATGGTTGAGCTCGAACCCCTCTCTTTCTTCCCTGGAGAGACTCTGCCCCTGGTCGCCGAGCAGGAGACCGTCTTCGCCATACTTGACGCGCTGACCGGCTATATCCGGTCGGTGCTGAGGCCCAATGCTCCCCTGGTGGGGTTGGTTGACCGCCCCTTGGCGTTCGTTGACGGAAGGTGGCTTGACACCGGCTTTACGCTGTCAGAGAATGGTGTGGTGGAGGTGGGAGGGGTCTCGAGGCCCGACGCGGTATTGGTCCAGGCAGGGGCGTTCTTCCGGGATGGCAGTATCGAGCTTGGCCAGGGATCGGTGGTCGAGTCAGGGGCCTACCTTGCTGGGCCCACGGTTGTGGGGCCTGGCTGTCAGGTAAGGCAGGGCGCCTATGTCCGCGGAGCATGCCTGTTCCAGGCGGACTGCGTCATAGGGCATGCCACCGAGGTCAAACACTCCCTCTTCCTGGAAGGGGCTAAGGCAGGCCACTTCGCATATGTTGGCGACAGTGTCTTGGGAAGAGAGGTCAACCTCGGAGCCGGGACGAAGCTCGCCAATCTCAGGTTCGACGGAAGGGACGTCAAGGTGGACATTGGCGGCAGAGTTGTTGAGACCGGACGAAGGAAGCTGGGGGCCATCCTTGGCAACCGCGTTCAGACCGGGTGTAATTCGGTTACAAATCCAGGCACTCTTGTGCCCAGCGGCGGCCGTGTCCCAGGTTGTGCCGCTGTGGGCCCTGGCCTTTACGGAGTCGATTGATATGCCCGGGGCGAGCACCCGGGATAAGCCACAATGAAAGGAGTCTTTTGATGGAAAGAGGCAAGAGAAAAGTGATGGGTATGTGTGCGGCTGTGGCCGCCGCGGTTGTGCTGGCCGCCGCTCCGGTAACGGCCGGATCCAATGATTCCAAGGTGGTAGCGTCTGTGGGGCCCTACAAACTCACCTTGAAGGAGTTCAATGAACAGGTTAACTCGCTTCCTCCCCAGATGCGCATGGCTATTATGCAAAACGCCGAGCTCAAGAAGACCTTCCTCGAGAGGTGGGTCCAGATAACGCTGCTTGGCATGAAGGCCAGGGACATGGGGCTGGATAAGAACCCTGAGGTGAAGAAGCGCATAGAGGACCTCAAGAATTCCCTCCTGGCCCAGGAGCTTTACCGCCGCGAGATCGAACCGAAGACCAAGAAGGTGAACGAGGCGGAGATAAAGAAGTACTATGCTGAACACAAGGACGAGTTCGCAGAGCCAGAGATGGTCAAGGCCCGTCATATCCTCGTCAGGGTGAAGGACAGCAAGGACCAGAAGTCGTGGAAGGCGGCCCGCAAGAAG
>WFVQ01000080.1 GCA_015491585.1 Deltaproteobacteria bacterium | reverse complement strand
TCAGGGAATCCACTACTACACCGAAGAGAAAAAGGATTCCGCAATCGGTCTTATGCACTGGGAGATCGGGGGGTACGCTCCCCACGACCTCCAGGTGGTGGCCGCCTTCGACATCGACAAGCGCAAGGTAGGCCGCGATGTGAACGAGGCCATCTTCGCCCCGCCCAACTGCACCACCGTCTTCTGCAAAGATCTGCCCAAAAGCGGTGTGACTGTGAGGATGGGGAAGGTCCTCGACGGCTTTTCCGCGCACATGAAGGACTATCCAGAGTCCCACACCTTCGTGCTCGCCGACGAACCAGAGCCCGACATGGAGGCAATCGTGAAGGTGCTCAAGGAGAGCGGCACGGAGGTCCTGGTCAACTACCTCCCCGTGGGCTCGGAGGAGGCGGTCCGCTTCTACGCTGAGTGTGCCCTAAAGGCTGGCGTGGGATTTGTGAACTGCATGCCGGTGTTCATCGCCTCCGATCCCGAGTGGGCCAGGAGGTTCAAGGCCGCTGGCCTCCCCATAGTGGGCGATGACATAAAGGCCCAGCTCGGCGCCACCATCACCCACAGGACTATTGCCGACCTCTTCAAGAAGAGGGGCGTGAAGGTGGAGAGGACCTATCAGCTCAACACCGGCGGGAACACCGACTTCCTCAACATGCTTAACCGCGACAGGCTCAAGTCCAAAAAGGAGTCCAAGACCGAGGCGGTCCAGGCGGTCCTTCCCGAACGGATGGACTGGGAGAACATCCACGTGGGCCCGAGCGACTACGTGCCCTGGCAAAAAGACAACAAGATCGCCTTCATCCGCATGGAGGGCAAGCTCTTCGGAGACGTGCCGATGAATCTGGAGCTCAGGCTCTCTGTAGAGGACTCCCCCAATTCGGCCGGCGTGGCCATCGACGCCATCAGGTGCTGCAAGCTCGCCCTCGACCGGGGCGAGGCGGGTATAGTGGAGGGGCCCAGCGCCTTCTTCATGAAGCATCCGCCCAAGCAGTACCCTGACGACGTGGCGTGGCGCATGACCGAGGAGTTCATCCAGGGCCGCGAGCCCTATGTGGCGAAGGTGGAAGACGTCAAGCAGGACGTCATGGCCGCCTGATCCGGACAGGCCGGGAGAAGAAGGCATGGCCGCGCAGGTGGACACCGCAGTCTTGCTCGCCGCAGGCAGGGGAAGCAGGCTGAACGGCCAGGGGCGTCCCAAGCCCCTGGTTCCGTTCATGGGCATGCCGCTGCTGGAACGTTCGGTGCGGTCCCTGATGTCCTGTGGGATACAGAGATTCGTGGTGGTGACGGGGTTCCGCCACGAAGAGGTGGAGGAGTTCGCCCAGGCCCTAAGCCGGCGTCTTGGAATAGAGGTGGAGTGTGTGTTCAACAGCCAGTGGGAGAAGGAGAACGGACTCTCCCTCTACGCGGCGCGGGCAAAGGTCTCCTCTCCCTTCCTTCTCGCCATGACCGACCACCTCTTGTCCACCGAGCTCATCGAGGCAGCCTTGGCATCTGCTCCACCGCCAGGTGGGCTGGTGCTTGCCGTGGACAAGCGGCTGGACAACAGGCTCGTGGACCCCGCAGACGTCACCAAGGTCCAGGTGGAAGGGGATAGGATCACCGCGATAGGAAAGGGGCTTAACGCCTTCAATGCTTACGATACCGGCCTCTTCTCCTGTTCCGCAGACGTCTTCAGGGAGATAGAGAAGGCGGTGGAGGCCGGCAAGGCCACATTGAGCGAGATGGTCATGTACCTGGCCAGGAAGGGCGTGGCCCTGGCCTGTGAAACCGAGGGGGCATTCTGGGCCGATCTGGATGACGCAGAGGCATTCCGGCGGGCAGAAGAGGAGATGTTGAGACTGCTCAGGGGGAAGGGACATGACGGCCCTGTCTCCAGGTTCCTGAACCGCCCCATCTCCATCAGGTTGAGCAGGCGGCTGGTCTGGACCGATATCACGCCGAACCAGATCACCTTGCTTAGTTTCGCCCTGGCCGTGGCCGCCGCATTTTTCCTCAGCAGGGAGTCATACCTCTGGTTCGCCGCGGGTGGGATACTGGCCCAGATGGCGAGCATAGTGGATGGATGCGACGGCGAGATAGCCAGGATAAAGTGGCTCCAGTCCGACTACGGTGCATGGCTCGATGCAGTGCTCGACCGATACGCGGATGCCTGCCTCTTGGCGGGCATAACGTGGCACGTCGCCAACTACCGGCTTGCCGGGGCCCAGGGGTGGCTTCTGGGCATCATCGCCATAGTCGGCTCCCTGATAAACAGCTATACCGCCGACAAGTATGACGGATGGATCAGACGGCGCAAGGCCGTGCACCGGTTCAGGCTGGGGAGGGACGTCCGCATATTCCTGCTCCTGCTCTCCTCCATCTTCTACAGGCCCGTGGAGCTGCTGGCGGTCCTGGCCGGAATCATGAACATAGAGAACTTCAGGAGGATATGGGCGCTGAGAACGGCCTGAGCCGTGCCGTTGAATCCGCCATGTCTGAGATCAGGCGAATCATCGCCGGATCCGAGGTGGAAGAGGATCCTGCCCACGCCGAGGACACCCTGGCGCTGGTGCTGGAACTGGAGCCCAAGGCCGGCCCTGACCTCCGCATAGCCGCATTGGGCCACGACATAGAGAGGGCCTTGCCCAGGGAGAAGAGAATCGACCGGAGCTCCTACTGCGACTACGATGCCTTCAAGGCGGCACATGCAAGGAACAGCGCCAAGGTCCTGACAGGACTCCTTTCCGGATACAACCTTCCAGCCCCGTTGATCCGCAGGGTTCATAGACTGGTCGAGGAGCACGAAAGCGGGGGTTCCCCTGACTCCGACCTGCTAAAAGAGGCCGATTCCCTGTCGTTCTTCAGGACAAACCTGCCCTACTACCTGGCCCGCGAGGGATGGGATGCGGCCAGGAGAAGATGCCGGTGGGGCCTGCAGCGTCTCGGCCCCCGCGGCCGCAGGCTTTTGCGGTCCATGACGGCATCCGATCCCCTGCTCAAACGCCTCCTCTCGAATTAGTTTTCCGTCTCTAACAGCCGGCAGGGTTGCCAAGGAAAGGGCAGTGCCTATCTTCCAGAGAAGGGGATTCCGCCCCAAAAGCCTATGGAGGAGACGATGCCGTTGATAAAGATAAACGTGCAGCCTGATATCGATACGCTCCACCGCCGTTTCAAGGAGATGGTGGACGACTTTCTCAGGGCCCCCATGCCCCTCATAGGGAACAGAAGGGGCTGGGTTCCGCCGGTGGACGTATGCGAGGGAAGCGACGAGCTGCTGGTAGTGGCCGAGCTGGCGGGAGTGGAAAAGGAGAGCCTCACCGTTGTCATAGAGGGAGAGTGGCTCCAGGTGTCCGGAACCAGGAAGGCCCCATTCCCCGCCGACTACAGGAGATTCTTCCAGGTGGAGATAGAATACGGCCGCTTCGAGCGTATCATTCGCCTCCCCGTGCCGGTGGATCCGGCCTCTGCAGAGGCTGCCCTTGAAAACGGAATCCTTGTAATCACGTTCAAGAAAATAGACGCGGACTCTCCCATCAAGATCGCAGTGAACGAAGAGTGACAGAGGTTGAATATGGATACTCAAGACGTCAGGCAAGAAGTCGAGAACACCGTTAGGGAGCTGCCGGTCCTGCCGAGCCACGACCTGGTCCTGTTCCCTCACATGGTGGTTCCCTGGATCATAGACAAGCCCAATCTCGTAAAGCTCATAGACGATACCCTCGCCACCGACAGGACCATTGCGGTCGCGACCGTCAAGGAGGTGGAAGAGGCGAGCAAGCGGATAAATCTCAACAAGATCGCCACCATGGCCCTGATACTAAGAATGGCGAAAAACGAAGAGGGCCATGCGAAGTTGATCCTCCAGGGGATCTCCAGGGTCAAAATCCTGGAGCTCACCGGAGACACGCCTTACCTCAAGGCCAAGGTGGAACCGGTGGAGGAGACGCCTCCCGACGACGTTGAGAGCCAGGCCATCATCGTAAACATACGCCAGCTCTTCTCCAGGGTTCTCGAACTCTCCCCCCACCTTCCCTCAGAGCTCGGTGGGGTCATACTCAACATAGACGACCCAGGGACCCTCGCAGACATAGCGGTGAGCCACCTGAACATCCCCAACGAGGAGAAACAGGCCATACTCGAGGCCGTTGACGTGCGGGTGAGGCTCCACAAGGCATTCGAGATCCTGACCAGACAGTTGGAGATACTTGAGCTGGGCCACAAGATACAGAGCCAGGTCAAGGACCAGGTGGACAGGACCCAGAAGGAGTTCTATCTCCGGGAACAGCTCAAGGCCATCAAGCGGGAGCTGGGCGAGGACGAAGAGGCTCCAGACGAGATACGGGAGCTGGAAGAGGCGCTGAAGGCCAAGGGGCTCCCGGAGCCGGTCATGGAAGAGGCGGAGCGCGAACTCAACCGCCTGGCCAAGATGCATCCCTCCTCTTCCGAATACACCGTGGCGCGCACCTACCTCGACTGGATACTCGACCTGCCCTGGAGCGAAACCACCGAGGACCATCTGGATCTGGACAGGGCGGAAAAGATCCTGAACGAAGACCATTACGGCCTGGAGAAGATAAAGAAGCGAATCCTGGAATACCTGGCGGTAAGGAAGCTCAAACCTGACATGAAAGGCCCCATACTCTGCTTCGCTGGCCCGCCCGGTACCGGGAAGACCTCCCTGGGGCGCTCCATCGCCAGGGCCTTGGGCAGGAAATTCCTGCGCATATCCCTTGGAGGAGTCCACGACGAGGCAGAGATCAGAGGGCACCGCAGGACCTACGTCGGAGCCATGCCGGGCAGGATAATCCAGGGGCTGAAAAAGGTAGGGGTCAAAAACCCGGTCTTCATGCTCGACGAGATAGACAAGCTGGGCATGGACTTCAGGGGTGACCCTGCGTCCGCCCTCCTGGAGGTCCTGGACCCGGAGCAGAACTCCACCTTCACCGACCACTATCTCGGCGTGGAATTCGATCTCTCCCAGATCATCTTCATTGCCACGGCCAATGTCCTGGACACCATCCCAGGGCCGCTGCTCGACAGGATGGAGATCCTGGAGCTCTCTGGATACACCCCAGACGAGAAGCTGGAGATCGCCAAGCGCTATCTATTGCCCCGCCAGCTCGAAGAGCACGGGCTCACCAGGAGGCACCTCTCTATTGCCAAGCGGGCCCTGGAGAAGATCATCCTGGAATACACCAGGGAGGCCGGAGTCCGGGATCTCGAACGGAAGATCGCCGCCATATGCAGGGGGGTGGCCAAAGAGGTGGCCTCAGGGCGGACCGAGAAGGTGGAGATCAAGATCAAGAACCTGAAGGACTATCTCGGCCATCCGCGCTTCGAGCACGAGGTGGTGGAAAGGACCAGGCTCCCGGGCGTGGTCACCGGTCTGGCCTGGACTCCCACCGGGGGTGACATCCTGTTCATAGAGGCGACGAAGATGAAGGGCAAGGGTAACCTCCTCCTCACCGGCAAGCTGGGAGACGTCATGAAGGAGTCGGCGCAGGCGGCCTTGAGCTATGTGAAGTCCAAGGCTGCTGAGATGAACATCCCCGAGGAGCCGTTCCGCGAGAGCGACATCCACGTCCATGTGCCGTCGGGCGCCATCCCCAAGGACGGCCCTTCGGCCGGGATAGCAATCTGCACCGCCCTTGTCTCCCTGCTCACCGAGCGCCCCATAAAGGCGCGGCTGGCCATGACCGGCGAGATCACGCTCAGGGGCCAGGTGCTTCCTGTGGGCGGGATCAAAGAGAAGGTGCTGGCGGCCCACAGGGCCGGGATCAGGGAGGTCATACTCCCCAAAAGGAACAAGCACGACCTGGAAGAGCTGCCCCAGCAAGTGAGGGACTCCATGAAGTTCCACCTTGTCGGCCACATGGACGAGGTCACCAGGATCTCCTTCCCTTCACGGGGGGCGCGCAGACGGAGGTGAAGTATCTGGCTGCCTGCCTCACGGCGTTGCTGTTGCTGCTCACTGCGGTTGGCTCGCCAGCGGGCGGCGGGCCACGTGTACCTCCCAGGCCCTTCTGGACCGATGGGTGTTCCCTATGGCCAGACGGAGCGTGGGGGCAGTGTTGCGTGGAGCACGACCGCTCCTACTGGATGGGCGGCACGAGAGCCGAACGTCTGCGTGCGGATCAAAGGCTCCGCGAGTGCGTGGCGGAAACCGGTCATCCGGTCATGGGCATGGTGATGTACTACGGAACCAGAATCGGCGGGGTGCCTTGGCTGCCCACATGGTTCCGCTGGGGATTCGGATGGAAATACCCTGCTCCTGGTCCGCCTGGAACCAGCTATTAGCTACTGCAAAAAAAAGAGGCGCATGAGCGCCTCTCTCTCGTCAGTTCGAAACCGACCTCAGCCGGGATTAATACCAGGACTGACGCCTCCTGCGGTTGTTGTTGGGCCTGGCCTCGTTCACCTTGATGGTCCTGCCCCCGAACTCAGTGCCGTTCAGCGCCTTGATCGCGGAATCGGCGTCAGCGTTGTCCATCTCAGCGAAGCAGAAGCCCCTGGAACGGCCCGTCTCACGGTCGGTTATCCAGTCGAAGGACTGCAACTGGCCATACTGCTCCAGCAGGGTCCTGACCTCGTTTTCTGTCGAGTTGAATGAAAGGTTTCCGATGTAGAGTTTCATTAGGATCTCTCCTTCCCTTTATTTTTCCCCTAAGGGGGATACCGCGGATAGCGGTTTTTTCTCCATTTGCTGCATCACGAAAAGCACCGCCGCGACCCACCTAGGGAAGGAGCAGCCGCTGCAACGGACATCAATTCCTGACAGCATGAAAGATATGTTGGAATCAAAAAATGCATTAAAAAAAGAGGCCGACGGAAGTGCTCAATTTGGAAGGAATCGTTAGGCGATCCATCCTGTTCCTCGCCTTGCAATCACCCTACGGTATGGGACCTCTGGTGTCAACAAAAAAATGGCCTTTCGCCGAGGCTTTTAAGATGAAAGTTGTTTTTCTTCATCTATTTTTATATCATCTCTAAACAGACTGATTGAGGCGGACCGAGGATGGTATCTTGAGGTACCTTTTCTTTATCCCTATTCCATTGTTCCTGCTGGTGCCATCGGCCTGGGCCGACGGGCCTAAAGGCCGGTTCCAGCTTGACTTCGCCCTCGTTTCTGGCCTCTTACTCGTTTTGCTTCTCTCGGCCACCATCACGGCTGGCCGTCTGATGTTGCAGAGGAGAATTCCGATCAAAGTGCACCACTTCTTTGCTTACACCACTGCATTGGTGGCAGCGGCCCACGCCATATACAACCTCTTTTTCCACTGAGTCCAGGAAAATGGTGACAGGGAAGAATCCGCATCCCCCTTAACCTCGCGGGCGTTCGGCTGTAGTATCACGTCATGGACCAGAAGGGGTTGAGGACAGGATTCTCCACAGGGACCGCCGCAGCCGCCGCAGTGAAGACCGGGCTGAAAGCGGCCCTTGGGTCGGATGTGGGAAGGAGTACCCAGGTAACACTTCCAGGGGGCAAAACGATCTCGATTCCGGTGGAATACGTGAGAGATCGCGGAACGTCATGGGAGTGCGGCGTGGTCAAAGACGGCGGCGACGATCCGGACGTGACCCACGGGGCACTGATAGGGGCCAGGGTGCGCCCTGCTCCTGGAAAGGGCCTGATAATCAAGGCAGGAGAGGGTGTGGGCAAGGTGACCAAGCCCGGCCTTCCTGTGGGCATAGGCGAGCCCGCGGTCAATCCCGTCCCCAGGAAGATGATTGGATGGGCGGTTGACGAGGCCTTTAGCGAGGCCGGGGCAGGGCTTCCAGGCGCAGAGATCGAACTGTTCATTCCCGGAGGAGAGGAGCTTGCGAGACAGACCCTCAACCCCAGGCTGGGAATAGTAGGCGGCCTTTCCATACTGGGCACTACTGGAATCGTTCGTCCATTCTCCCACGGCGCGTACAGGGCAACCATCTTTGCCGCACTAAAGGTGGCCCGCGCGTGCGGCCACCGCGAACTGGTCATCACCACCGGCACCAGCAGCGATGCGGCAGCCAGGCTGATGTTTCCGTCCATTCCCGAAGAGGGGTTCGTCCAGATGGCCGATTACGTGGGCTTCACCATGCAGAGACTGAAGGTTATGGGGTTCGTCCGCGCCACCGTGGTATGCTTCTTCGGAAAGATGGTGAAAATGGCGCAGCGAATGGTTCACACACATGCATCGGCAGGTCCCGTGGACATGGGCCAGGTCTCGCGCTGGATCGAAGAGGTGACAGGAGATTCCGCCTTATCCCGCGCAGCCGCCCGGGCCAACACGGCCAGGGAGATACTGGATCTCTTGAGGAGCCACCACCGCAATGCCGTATTCCATATGGCCGGAAAGGCACTCCGCTTCCTGCAGGATCTGGCGGGAGAGCGGGTAGAGGTCGGCCTGGTGCTGTTGGACTACGACTCCACCGTGCTGTTGAGGAGGGGAGTGGCATGGGACCCTTGATCGATGTCGTGGGCCTTGGTGTGGCGCCGGAACACCTGACGCCACCCCTAATGGAGATCATTTCGTCGTCTGAAGTGGTGGCAGGCGGAAGGCGCCACCTGGAGCGCCTCGCCTCTCCTGGCCAGGAGAGGCTGGTGATCAGTGGCGACATCCAGGGCCTGCTCTCCAAAATTGCAGAGGCGGTGGATGCGGGAAGGCGTGTGGCGGTCCTGGCGACCGGGGATCCCATGTTCTATGGGATCGGCACCAGGATCGTGGAGCGGTTCGGACGGGCCGCGGTCCGGGTGCATCCCAACGTCAGCGTGGCCCAATATGCCTTTGCGAAGGCAGGGCTCTGCCTGGACCGCGCAGAAGTGATCTCGCTTCACGGCAGGAAGGCCCCTGAAGCTGCCCGCGCCGCCATAATGGGAGCACTTTCCCGCTCAGGCACCGTGGGAATCTTCACGGATCCCATGCACACCCCCCAGGCGGTGGCAGAGATATTGACGGGGCTCGGCCTCGGGGACTCTGCCATGATCGTCTGCCAGAGGCTCGGCACCGATGAGGAGAGGCTGGAGGAGAGCGCCGCCTCAGAATGCATAGGCCCCTTTCTTCAGCCCAACTTCCTGATAGTACGCCTCGCATCGGGCAGCCCCATAGGGATCATGCCCGTCTTGGGACAGTGCGAGGAGAAGTTCTCAAGCGTGGGCGGCATGATCACCAAGGCGGAGGCGCGGGCGGTGATTCTTGCAAAGTTGCGCCTGGAGCCAGGCCTCCGCATGTGGGACATCGGAGCCGGCAGCGGCTCTGTCTCCATCGAAGCCGCATCGCTCCTATTCCCAGGTGAGGTCCTGGCAATAGAACGCTCCAGGGAGGCGTTCTCCCGCCTGGAGAGCAACGTGAAGGCATCCGGGTTTCCAAACATCCAGCCCATCATGGGCCCGGCGCAGGAGTGCATGGCCGGCCTGCCCCTTCCCCAGCGGGTGTTCGTGGGAGGAGGAGGCGCCGGCGTGGCCGGGATACTCCGGTTTTGCCTATCCCTGGAGCCTCCTCCTGGAGTGATAGTGGTCTCGGCAGTAAGGCTGGAGACGCTCATGGATTCCATCCAGGTGTTCAGGGATTGCGGATGGCCGCACAAGGTGGTTCACTTACAGGTCTCCAGAGGGAGGGAGGTCGGTTCCGGCCTCATGCTGTCACCGCTGAATCCTGTATGGTTGGTATCTGCGGAGCCGAGACATGGATAGGAAACTGAAGTGCCCCAACTGCGGCGCAGAGACCAGGGCCGAAGGCAACCGGTACCGCCCATTCTGCAGCCGCAGATGCAAGCTCATAGACCTTGGCGCCTGGCTGGGCGAGGAGTACACCATCTCCTCACCAATAACCGAGCGCGACGTCTCCATTAAAACACAACGGGAAGAGGGGGATTAGGACATGGACCACGATACTTCACGGGCTCCTGAATACGATGTCGTGATATTGGGCTGCGGTCCCGCCGGACTCCAGGCAGCCATCCATTCCGCCAGGAAAAAGGCCTCGACCTTGGTGCTGGGCCGTCCTGCCAGCAGCAGCCTATGGCGTGCCCATATCGAGAACTACTGCTGCGTAGAGGGAGTAAAGAGCGGAGAAGAACTCCTGACCGCCGGCATCGGCCAGGCCAGAGGCTTCGGCGCCGAGATCCTCCACGAGGACGCGGTGGCCACGGCCCAGGAGGGCGACTTCTTCTCGGTCACCATCGAGTCTGGCAGGAAGGTGACCGCCTATGCCCTTGTCATGGCGACGGGCATATCGCGAAAGGGCCTGGGACTCAAGGGAGAGAAAGAGTTGGTCGGCAAAGGTATCTCCTATTGTGTGGACTGCGATGCCAATTTCTACAGGGGCGGAAAGGTGGCGGTGACCGGTGACGGGAGTGCTGCTGCCCACGGGGCCCTGACCTTGGCGAAGATCGCCGGTGAGGTGAGCCTCATTACCAAAGGCCTGGACGTGAGCGAGGCCATGAAAAGGGAGCTCAAAGAGTCCCATGTCAAACTCTACGAGGGAGAGGTCAAGGAATTGGAGGGCGGAGAGAGGCTGGAGGCGGTGGTTCTCGGTGATGGCACCAGGCTTGAGATGGAGTGCCTATTCATAGAGAAGGGGGCCAAGGGTGCTATGGAGTTGGCCGCGTTCCTGGGCGTGACCCTCGATCCAGAGAAGTTCACCTTCATCCTCACCGACAAGAATCAGGCCACTAACGTGCCGGGCATATTCGCTGCCGGCGATATTTGCGGCCAACCGTTCCAGATGGCAAAGGCGGTGGGGGAAGGGTGTGTGGCCGGCATGTCGGCCGCGGCCTATGCGGGCAAGAAGAGGAGAGAGCGTGGATGACCTCTCCCTCCTGTTCCTTGACCCGCCAACTGGCAATTGCTACAACTGAAATAGATAGTGATGCAACTCTGATCCTAAACTTAGATACGCCGCAGGAGGTTTGTCATGGCCGAGATCAAGACCCTACTCTTCCCCGTTGACTTCACCGAAAGCTCGAAGAAGGTCCTTCCCTACGTGAAGCTCTTTCAGGACCGCTTCGGCGCGCAGCTTCACGTCATCCATGTAGTGAGAGGTGCCGAGGAGTTCGCCGGGTTCGAGATGGGGGCCGCGTGGTTCTCCACCTTTGAAAAGGAGTTGATGGACGGGGCCGAGAAGGCGATGGAGCGGTTTTTGGAGGAAGAGCTGGGCGATGCAGGAGGTATCGAAAAGAAGGTGGCCATGGGTGATGTAGTGGAAGAGATCCTTGCATACGCAAAGGAGTGCGGGGCGGATCTCATAGTGCTGGGCACCCACGGCAGAAAAGGGCTCGAAAAGATCATGTTCGGAAGCGTGGCCGAGGGTGTGGTCAAAGGCGCATCGTGTCCTGTCCTCACCGTGAACCCCTTCAAGGTAGGCTGATCCCTCCGGCAGAAGAGACCGACCCAAAAAGGGAGAGGGTCGCCTCTCCCTTTTTTCCCCAACCCCCACCATGACAGAAAAGCACAAGATCCGGCCGGCGACGGTGGTGGTCTCCCATCTTAACGCCGATTTCGACGCCTTCGCCTCGGCGGTGGCAGCTGCCAAGCTCTATCCTGGCAGCGTGGTCATACTCCCCGGCTCCCAAGAGAAGGGGCTCAGGGACTTCCTGTTCAGCGGAGAGACAGGCGAACTCCCGGTGGCCCGGCTGAGGGAGACCGACCTCTCGGAAGTTGAGAGGATAGTAGTGGTGGACACCAGGCAGAGAGACAGGATCGGGATCTTCGCCGACCTCTTGGAGCGGGCCGGTGTGGAGGTCGTGATCTATGACCACCATCCTCCGTCGGGCGGCGATATAAGGGGAGACACCGAGGTGGTGAAACCCTACGGCTCCAACACCACCCTCCTGGTGGAACTCCTGGCAGAAAAGGGGATCTCCATCTCCCCGGGCGAGGCGACCCTTTTCTCCATCGGCATCTACGAAGATACAGGCTCCTTCACCTTCCCGTCCACCACTCCCAACGACCTCAAGGCAGCCGCCCTACTGATAGAGGCCGGTGCAGACATCAAGAAGGTGGCCCAGGTGGTACGGCACCGATTCACTCCAGCCCACCTGGAGCTCCTGCAGGAACTCCGGCGGTCGGCGGTGGTCTACAGCCTCGGCGCGGCCAGGGTGACCGTGGCCAAAAGCTCCACAATGGACTATCTCGAAGATGTGAGCATAATCGCCGGCGAGATGATGGACATGGATGGCCTCACCTCCCTTTTCGCCCTGGTCCTCATGGAAGGGCAGGTAGTGGTGGTGGGCAGGAGCAGGGACGAACGGGTGGATGTGGCCAAGGTGCTCGAGAAGATAGGGGGAGGGGGCCATCCCTCGGCTGCCTCGGCCACTCTAAGGGGAATGACCCTGGCCGAGGCCGAGGAGAGGCTGGTGGCGGCCATGCAGGCGGTACTGGGCCGGGAACCGAAGGTGGCGGACATAATGACCACCCCGGTGCTCTCCGTAGAGCCCTCCACTCCGCTTTTCGAGGTCCATGATCAGCTCACCAGGTTGGGAATCACAGTGCTTCCTGTGGTGGAAGAAGGACGTCCAGTAGGCCTGATATCAAGGAGGACCGTTGAGAAGGCCCTCTACCACGGACTTGGAAGGCTTCCGGTAAAGGAATACATGACCACTGACTTCTCCACCGTCACCCCTGACCACGGCCTCTTTAGAGTCCAAGAAATCATAATCGGAAACCGGCAGCGCTTCCTCCCTGTTGTGGACAAGGGGGGGGCGATAGTGGGGGTCATCACCAGGACCGATCTCCTGCAACTCCTGGCTGGCGACCGTTCCCTCCAGCCCGAGCCGCTCCTGGAGCAGCGGGAACAGAGCCGGGACGTTTCCCGCCTGCTCCGTTCCCAGGTGGACGAAAGGATCGTGAAGCTGCTGGAAAAGGCCGGGGAGGCGGCAGAGGCGCTTGGTGTAAACGCCTACGTGGTGGGCGGCTTCGTCCGCGACATGCTGCTCAGGGTGGAGAACACCGACCTGGACATCGTAGCCGAGGGGGATGGTATCGCTCTGGCCAGGCGTCTGGCCTCGGATTTGAATGCAAGGGTGCGCGAACACCGGAAATTCGGGACAGCGGTCGTGATCCTTCCCGACGGTTTCAAACTCGATGTGGCCACAGCGAGATGGGAATACTACGAATACCCTGCCGCCATGCCAACGGTTACCCTCTCCAGCATAAAACTGGACCTGTTCCGCCGCGACTTCACCATAAATACCCTGGCGGTCCAGCTCAATCCTGGCCGTTTCGGCCTGCTCATCGACTTCTTCGGAGGGCAGCGCGACCTCAAGGACAAGGTGATAAGGGTGCTCCACAGCCTGAGCTTCGTGGAGGACCCTACCAGGGTCTTCAGGGCCATCCGGTTCGAGCAGAGATACGGCTTCCGCATTGGAAAGCACACGCTCAGGCTCATTGAGAACGCAAAGGAGCTGGACCTGTTCTCAAAGCTCTCTGGCAAGAGGCTCTGCAACGAGATCAGACTCATCCTCTCAGAAAACGATCCGAGACCGGCCCTGGCCAGGATCAAGGAGCTGGGGCTGCTGGAGGCCATATGCAGCGGAATCGGCCTCTCTGGCAGGACGGAAGAACTCTTGGGCGGGATCTACGACTCCCTTGCTTGGCACAGGCTCACGTTCCCGCAAGAGGAGGTGGAGGGATGGACCGTATATCTCGCCGGTCTGCTCATGGAACTGAAGATGAAGGATGCGAACAGGTGCGCCCAACGGCTCTCACTGCCCAAGAAGGCGAGGCGTGTGCTCTTCCAGGCCATGAAGGAGGGAAGGGCCCTGGCAGAACGCCTGGACGCCGGCTCCCCGCTCAGGTCCAGCATCATTAATCGCCTGCTATCGCCCCTGGAGCCCGAGGTCTTACTGCTCCTTCTCTCGCTGGCCAGGTCTTCCCGGGCACGGGCCGACGTGGTGAAGTTCCTTACCGAGTTGCGCGGCAAGGAGAAAATAGTAACCGGCAGCGATCTCAAGGAAATGGGGCTGCCGCCAGGCCCTGCCTACGCCGAGATCCTCTCGCGGGTCCACGACGCATATCTCGACGGAGAGGTGAAGGACCGGCAGGAGGCCTTGGCCTTGTGCAGGAAACTGGCCCGATCCGGGATCACCCCCCGCAGGCCCTCCCTTTCAGATTGAAGAAGAACTTCAGCCCCTTCTTCACGGTGTTGGAAAACAACTTTTCAGAGATCACCGCTCCCGCGGCCTTCTTGCTTATTTCGCCTAATGTGGGATAGGGATGGACGGCAGCAGCCACCGTGGAGGTCTTGAGCCTGCCGGCGAATATGGATACCCACTGGGACAAGAGATCTCCGGCCCTGGGCCCTAAAATCTGAACCCCGATGGGACGGCCCGAGGTGTCCAGGAGGAGCTTGAGCTTGCCCCTAACAGACCCTTCGCACACAGCGCGGTCGTTGTCTTCAAACCGCTCCTCCACCACCCGGTACTCCACACCGGCCTCGCGGGCGGCCTTCTCGTTGAGCCCCACCGAGGCCAGCTCCGGATCGGTATAGGTGCACCACGGCATATGGGTATAATCCACCTTCCTCGGGACCCGGAAGATTGCATTGGCCACCACGATACCACCCTCGTACCCGGCCGCGTGGGTAAACTGGTACGTGCCGGTCACGTCGCCTGCGGCGAAAATATGGGGCCTGCTGGTACGCAGCCTCTGGTCCACGGAGATACCGCGGCGCGAGTACTCCACCCCAGCCTTGTCCAGCCCCAGCCCTTCCAGGTTGGCGCTTCGGCCAAGGGCCACCAGCAGCGCATCGCCCTCGACGTCCAGCCCCTCCCGGCCCTTGGGCGTCACCCTGACGGCGATCCCGCCACCGGACGGCCTGACTTCCTCTATGGCGGTGTTCAGGAAGAACTCCACTCCGTCGGCCTCCAGGGCCGCCTGCACCTCTTCGGCCATGTCGGCATCCTCCCGCTTGAGAATCTGGCCGCTGCGCTGGATGACCGCAACCCGCGACCCCAGCCTGGCAAACGCCTGGGCCATCTCCACGGCGATGGGCCCGCCTCCGAGTATGACCAGGCGTTGGGGCAGGGTATCCAGGGAGAAGAGCTGACGGTTCGTGAGGAACGGGACGTTCTCCAGCCCCTTAACTGGAGGGACCGCAGGCGAGGAGCCCGTGGCGATGCAGAACTTGGCGCTGCTCCACTGGCGGCCGTCCAGACGGATCTGGTGGTCATCGACGAACTCCAAGGCCCCGAACTCCACCCTGACTCCCAGGGAGCAGAATCTTTCAGGAGAGTCGTGGCGCTGGATCCTGGCTATGACATCGCGTATCCTGCCCCTTACCTCCCGGAAATCCACCGCCGGCGGATCTATCCTTGGAAGACCGAATTCTTGGGCCCTGCACATGGAATGGTAGAGCTTTGCGATGGAAATCAAGGTTTTACTGGGCACACAGCCGTAGTGGAGACAGTCCCCCCCAAGGGCAGGCTCTTTCTCCACCAGCATGACCTTGGCCCCCAGCCTGGCGGCACCGGCGGCCGCAGTCAGGCCGGCGGCACCACCGCCGACTACTATCAGGTCGAAATCGTACTTGGACATGGC
>WFVQ01000079.1 GCA_015491585.1 Deltaproteobacteria bacterium | reverse complement strand
TTCATACTTTACTATCCAAACCAGCAAATTGAAATATTTAGGGTTCCAATACCAAAAGATGAGCTAAAAATCAAGGTCATTATTTTCGATTTTGTTGTTGGGGGGAAGAGGCGTTAAGGCGGTGTTAAATCACAGGGATTCTCTCCCGGGCCAACTCGACGATGGCGGCCACGGTCTCTTCCTTGGAGAGTACGGTGCTGTCCACCAAAACGGCGTCCGCGGCGCGCCGCAGCGGCGCTATCGCGCGGCTGGAGTCAGCGCGGTCCCTCTTTTCTATTTCTGCTATGATGTTCTCAAGGGAGGCCTCACGCCCCGCATCCTGTAGCTGCTTCCACCGCCGCCTGGCCCTGGCCTCCGGTGAAGCGGTCAGGAAGATCTTGAGGTCGGCATCGGGGAACACCACTGTTCCCATGTCCCTGCCTTCGGCCACTATGTCTCCAGAACGGCCTATCTCTCGCTGGAGTGCGGTGAGCCTTTTACGCACCACCTTCATACTGGAGATGGCGGAGGCCATCTTGTCCATCTCCGGAGTCCTGATGGCCTCGGACACATCCTCGCCGTTGAGGAGTACCCGACCGCCCTTGAACTCGATGGAGAGTCCATCTAACAGTAAGGCGAGACCATCTACGTCGTCAAGGTCCACGCCCTTCCTGTGTGCAGCGAGCGCGGCGCAGCGGTACATGGCGCCGGTGTCCAGGTAGCTAAAACCCAGCCTCCTGGCCACTTCCCTGCTTACGCTGCTCTTGCCGGCACCCGCCGGGCCATCTATGGCAATGATAGCCATCGCTCCTCCGGTTGCTCGCGACCTCTGCCGCCTCTCTGGTAGAATATTATGAGCTTAGCCTATTTCGCTCCGATTGGGAACGGTGGCCAGCTCACATCCTCTGTAGAACCGGGGCTTTCACAGGTTGAAGCCCGGCGATCCTCTGCCTTAGGAAACCGAGAATCGCCTCAATATCCTTCTGTTTTCTGACCTCCTTCACCAGGTGGTGATAAAATGCCCAGTTCCTGAGGAACCAGGTACACAAGAGGATGAACCGCTCCAGTTTCATATCTTGGGGCAGAAGGCGGTGGATGAGACGGCCGATACGCTGCAACACCTGGAAGGGATCGCCGCTCCAAGGCCGGCCTTCTTTTATCTCGCGGAAAATCCAGGGCCTCACCAAGGCGGCCCTTCCGATCATGACACCTGCGCAACCGGTAGTGGAGAGGACCTGCTCGGCTCCCTTCCGTGAGAAGATATCGCCGTTGGCGATCACCGGTATCTCCAGGAAGGATGCCAGCTCGGCTACCTCTTCCATGCGTGCCCGCCGCTTGAACCCGTCTTCCGGGGCCCGGGCGTGGAAGGCTATGGCCTGCACCCCTGCCTCCTGCATGGCAGCGCAGAACTCCTTGAGCCTGGAGATGTCATGGCCAGGCATGGAGCGTATCTTGATCGACACCGGGAGGCCGGTGGACTCGACTACGGCCTTGACCACCGAGATGGCCCGTTTTACGTCGCTTAGGAGGGCCGCTCCCCAGCCCCGGCGCACAACCGCCCTTCTGGAACATCCCATGTTGATGTCGAAGCCGGCGAAGCCCAATGGCTCCAGCTTTTCTGCCGATCGCGCCATCCGCTCCGGGTCGTTGCCCACCAATTGGCATATACAGGGCCTGTCACTATCGGCCAATTGACAGTACGGATCATTTTTCACGGGCATGGCAGCGGCGATCCTGGAGTTCACCATCTCGGTATAGAACAGGTCGCAGCCACCCAGCTCGGCCACGGCTTGGCGGAAGGCTCGGTGGGTAAGGTCGGCCATCGGGGCGAGTGCCAAGAGCGGCTGCTCTCCACAGCCAGTAGCTGGAATCCAGTTTTTGTGCTTTACACCCATATTTGCCGACCTTATTCTTTA
The DNA here is from genome assembly GCA_015491585.1 of Deltaproteobacteria bacterium. Classification (GTDB taxonomy): domain Bacteria; phylum Desulfobacterota; class Dissulfuribacteria; order Dissulfuribacterales; family S140-46; genus S140-46. The sequence continues at coordinate 2,846 of WFVQ01000079.1, read as the reverse complement.
ATTAGATGATTGCATTTTCTGCCAAAAAGGATATTATTCCTGGTTCGTTTTGGCGGTTTAAGTTTTCAGGAGGCGGCCGGGACGGTGGCCGCCCATTTCCATGTTGATTATAGCCGCTGATTCATTCTCTGCATCAAGGAAGCCGTTGCCATGAAGGACAAAGAGCAGCTGAAGGACGGGCCCAGGCCCGAGTATGTTGAAAAACTCCTGGACGCCGGCAAAGGCGGCAACATTACATACGAGACGCTTAACGACATCCTGCCAGACGATGTCAAGGATCCTGAGCGGATCGAGGAGATCTACGAGCTTCTTTATGAGCACAATATCGAGATTATAGAGGAGATTGCCGCCACTCCTCCTGATGTCGTGGCTGCCGACGAGGTGGTCAAGGTCGCCAAGGGCCAGGACAAGGTCCAGGAAGAGGAGAAGACGGAAGGAGAATCGGAAGATGAGCCTACCGTGGTCCTGGACACCGGCGGCTATACCGATGCGGAGGAGGTCACCACTACCTACCTCAGGGAGATGGGTAAGTACGAGCTCCTGACCCCTGAGCGCGAGGAGGAGTTGAGCAAGATAATCCGCAATGGCTTCAACGGGATCGTGAAGGCCATCAAGGAGTTTCCGGAACCCCTCCCGGAGATCGTGGCCCTCAGAGAGCAGATAGAGCTGTGGCACAAGCGCGATCCAAGTCTTAAACCCAAGAAGCACCAGTTGAACATCTTGGTGGAAGCGGTCGCCTCGATGCGCGAGGCCCATCCGGAAAACGAGGCCATAGCCGATCTCGACAGAAAGGTCCGGGAGAGCAGGGCGGCCATAGAGAAGGCCAAGGACGAGATGATCAACGCCAATCTCAGGCTGGTGGTCAGCATCGCGAAACGGTACATGCACCAGGGTCTTTCCCTGGCCGACCTCATCCAGGAGGGAAACCTCGGCCTCATGCGTGCTGTCTTCCGGTTCGACTATACCAAGGGCAATAAATTTTCCACCTACGCGAGCTGGTGGATCAGGCAGGCGATCACCAGGGCCATACTGGACAAGACAAGGACCATCAGGTTGCCGGTCCACTTTCTCGAACTCAGGAGCCAGTTCTTCAAGGCCTTCTATTCGCTTCTCAAGGACCTGGGCAGGGAGCCCACTCCAGCCGAGATATCTGAGCATACCGGGCTTCCCATGGAGAAGATCCTCTCCATCTTAGAGGCCTCGAGGGAACCGGTCTCCCTGGAGACTCCGGTGGGAGACGAGGACTCCACTCTCGGGGACTTCATAGAGAACCAGGACGCCGTCTCCCCCTACGAATCCGTCAAGGACAAGGAGCTCACTGAGAAGATCAAGGCCATCCTCTCCACATTGAGCCCGAGGGAGGAGAAGATCATCAGGCTGAGATTCGGCATAGGCGAGGACAGCGAATACACCCTCGAGGAGATAGGCAAGCGGTTCAACGTCTCCCGCGAGAGGATAAGGCAGATAGAGAAGAAGGCCCTGAACCGCCTGCGTCACTCCAGCAGGAGGGAGCAGCTCAAACACTTCCTGGATTGATTCTGTTCAGCACTCCAGGAGCTCCACCGGTCTCTCCGGATCCACGGAGTTCATCACCAGGCCGGTGAGGATCTTGGGATAGAAAAAGGTGGATTTGTGGGGCATGGTGAGCCCTGCGTCCGCTACGTCTAGGACCTTGTGGGCAGGCGTGGGGCGCATCACGAAAAGCACCTGGTCCTTGTCCAGGGAGGCGGCCGCTTCCCTGGCGTCAGGATCGAATGCCACACGCCCCTGGGCCTCTGCTTCGTCGGCGTCGAGGCCCAGGACTTCCTTCATGACCACCCTGTCGAACATGGAGACGTCGAGCCCGGCCAGTTGCGGCGGCAGGGCGGAGTCCAGGAACTCCTGCCGCGCCTCGGGCCTTAGACGCCAGATCTCTCCGCCTTCCTTCCAGCCGCAGACCACACCGAGTGCCATAGAGCCGGTGCCAGCCACCTCTTCCTCTGCTGCTGCTGCCGCCTTTACACGCGGCCCCTGGATCTCGGTGACGCGGAATAGAGAGGCCGCCTTTTCGGCCATCCGCTCCTTTTCCGCCGTACTACCTATGGAGACGATCCTGTGGGTGGGAAGCACCACCAGGCCGGGATCGTCGGCGTCCACGAGATAGGCCATCTGGTAGAGATAGGGCATGGTCGGGGCGTCACCGTGGCGCTGAACCTGGATGTTGCGGTACTCTAAGGCCGTGGTGTAGCGGTGGTGGCCGTCTGCTATGTAGAGGGGAATTCCGGAGAAGGAACAGCAGATCTCCCGCTGCATCTCCCTGGATCCCAGCCTTCCGAATAGGTGGGTGTTGCCCGACTGGTCCGCCACTTCGCACAGTTGCTCCCATTCGGCGGCCTCCATTACCTGTCTGGGGACTAGATTGCCGCGGTAGAGCAGGAAGATCTGGCTGAATTGCGTCCTTGTGTGTTCGAGTAGGCTCAACCTGTCGGAAGTGACTCGGGAAAAGGTCAGCTCGTGGGGTCTTATGACACGGCTCTCCCACGGCTCTATCTTCACGGCTGCGACGAATCCTCTCCTCCTGAACCCTTTCCCCTTGACCTCGAACTCTATGTCGTAGGGATAGAGGCAGGGAGAATCGTCGAAGCTAAGTATCCCTTCCCGGAGCCACCTGTCAAGGAGCGAGGCCGCTCCAGGATGGCCTTCGCTGCCGGAGGGGAGTTCCAAGGAGAAGATATTGTGGTCAGAGGCGGCTACGATGCGGTCGCGCTCCTGTTGGCTCACCACGTCGTACGGCGGGGCAAGGAACGAGGCGATGGGCCCCCCCTTCTCCTGGTCGAGCCGCAAACCGCGGAATGGCAACACAACAG
>WFVQ01000078.1 GCA_015491585.1 Deltaproteobacteria bacterium | reverse complement strand
GGGCTCGAAGAGTGCTGGAAAGAAAGTGATGCAGACATACGATGCGATGATAGAGATGGGGGGCAACGAGATGGAGATACTGCTCTGGAAGGACCTCGACGACCTGGCACAAGTGGCCTCGGACGAGATACTCCTCTGCCTGGAGCGCATGAGGGCGGGAAAGATCTCCATAAGGCCTGGGCACGACGGGCTCTACGGGGAGATACACCTTCTCGGCGGTGACAGGACCGGCTTAGACAAGAGCCCGAAAAGGGGAGGCGGAGCCACGCAGTTGAATCTATTCTGATTTGAGATAAAATTCATAAGCGCGTTGCGGCAACCTACCGCTTCGGCCACTACTTCGAGCCCTGGCTTTTGTGGCAGGGCAAAAGGCAGGCCCCAATGAACCTCGGCCTAATCCTCATCTCTTCTTTCGTGATAGCCCTCTCCGGGGCCATGATGCCAGGCCCCTTGCTTACGGCCACCATCGGCCAGTCCCTTGCGCGGGGCCCTTGGGCCGGCCCGCTGCTCATGGTGGGGCACGGGGCCCTGGAGATACTGATGGTGGCGGCGCTCTGTTTCGGCCTTGCCCCCCTGCTCTCCGCGGAGAGCGTGGTAGGGGCGGTGTCCTTGGTGGGCGCCGCGGTGCTCGTATGGCTGGCATACGGTATGGTGAAGTCGTTGCCGGCCCTCTCCCTCGCGGCAGAAGCCGGCTCCAGTGCCCTTGGCCGCGGCAACATTGTGATATCAGGCGTGTTGCTCAGCCTGGCCAACCCCTATTGGACGGTCTGGTGGGCGACCATAGGGCTCAACTACATACTCTCGGCCAAGGCATTGGGCACGGCCGGAATCGCAGCCTTCTTCACCGGCCACATCCTGGCCGACATCGCCTTCTACACCGCTGTCTCCATAGGAGTCCACCAAGGCAGGGGGCTCTTGAACGACCGGGCCTACAGGGGCATAATCGCCGCTTGTGCTGCTGCGCTGGCCTGTTTTGCGGTGCTGTTCCTGGTAAACGGCATCGAAAAACTTTCTGGAGGCGCGGCATGATGCAGGGGCTTCCTGCGGCCAGCCGCGCAATGGTCCTGGAGGCCCCAAACACCCCCCTGGTGGAGCGTGATATCCCCATCCGCGAACCCGGAGAAAACGAAATCCTCATCAAAGTCGAGGCGTGCGCGGTATGCAGGACGGATCTCCACATCGTCTTCGGAGAACTGCCGTTACCAAGACTGCCTCTAATCCCAGGCCATGAGGTAGTAGGAAGGGTGGTCGCCGCAGGCCCCTCCGCGGACAGGTTCCGGGCCGGCGATCGGGTAGGCCTTCCCTGGCTTGGGAGGACCTGTGGCGCCTGCTGCTATTGCAAGGGGGGCCGGGAGAACCTATGCGATGCAGCCATGTTCACCGGCTATCACCTCGATGGAGGTTTCGCGGGCCATGTCACCGCACACCAGGACTACGCCTTTCCCATTCCCGGCCCCTACGAGCCGGCCCACGCCGCTCCGTTCCTCTGCGCCGGCCTCATAGGACACAGGGCGTACAAGCGGGTGTTGGAGGCACGCCGCATCGGGATCTATGGATTCGGGGCGGCCGCCCACATAGTGACCCAAATCGCCGCCGGGCACGGCAAGGAGGTCTTCGCATTCACGCGGCCAGGAGACCGCGAGGGATGGCGTTTCGCCGAGAGGATGGGAGCGGTGTGGGCTGGAGGCTCTGATCAACCTCCGCCGACTCCCCTCGATGCGGCTATCATCTTCGCCCCTGCCGGCGAGCTCGTGGTAAAGGCCCTCAAGGATATCAGGAAGGGAGGCAGGGTGGTCTGCGCCGGCATCTACATGAGCGACATACCCTCTTTTCCCTATGAACTCCTCTGGGGCGAGCGGGAGCTGTGCTCCATAGCCAACCTCACCAGGCAAGACGGAGAGGAGTTCTTCGCCGAGGCCGCTGCGCTGGGCATAACCACGGAAATCCATACCTTTCCGCTCAAGGAGGCGAACAGGGCGATCGACATGGTAAAAAATGGAAAACTCAAGGGACCTGCAGTACTTATCCCGTAAGATATGCGCTTGCTTGCTATACTAAAAAAAATTTATTAGAGTTCGAAAAAATATTTAATCTAGTTGACTTGGCTAAAAGGGGATAGGCAATGAAGATCTGGCAAAAGATTGGAATCGGTTTCCTCGCGGTGATCCTCACCAACCTGATCTGCTTTGTATTCCTGCTGCGCTCGCAGCACAACGCTGCACGCTACCAGGAAATGGCCTTCCAGGCCCAGGAGAAGGCCCAGGAGATGAACCAGATCCTCGCCGACCACATAAGGTGGAAAGTAAACATCCTCGTCGCCCTAATGGCCGAGAAGAGCCCGTCGGTTACCACCGATCCAGACCGGTGCAGTCTTGGCCGTTTCCTTGCCAAGGCCGAACCCGCCTCAGAGGAGGAGCGGAGGCTGCTGTCTGCCATACGGGAGCCACACAGGGCTATGCATATGGGGGCCCAAAAACTCCAGGAGCTGTTCAAAGAGGGATATGACGAAAAAGAGGACGAAATCCTTGATACCTACAACAAGATCATCAATCCCAAATCAAAGGAGCTCATGGCGGTGCTCGACCAGTTGGAGGCCGCCTACGGCAACTTTGCCCTGGACGCCAAGCATAGGGCATTGGAGGCGGGCAAGACCCTTCAAAACGTCAACCTGGCCGCTAACGTCCTGGTGATACTCATGGCCATTGGCTTCGGATACTGGGTCACTAAATCGGTCACACTGCCCATCAAGGAGGTGGCAAGCGCCTTGGCCGTGGTGGCCCGCGGCGATTTCACCCAGAACATGGCAGTAAGAGGCAAGGACGAGGTGGCGGCGTTGGCCTCGTCTCTCAATTCCATGCTTGGCTCCCTCAGGCCCCTGATCAGGGATGTCCGTTCCGGCGCAGACAAGATCACCGAGGAGGCGGACAAGATGAAGTCCTACTCCGAGGAGGCCGCCAAGGGAGGAGAGGAGGCCTGCGAGAGGGCCCACAGGATGGTGCAGCACGGCGAGGCGCTGGTGGCGAGCGTGGAGGAGGAGAGCCAGTCCATCAAGGAGATATCCACCGCTGTCGAGGAGATCAGCCAAAACACCGCCAAGGCCAACTCCATGACCCAGGAGGCCGTGGACATGGCGAAGGAATCCCAGGAGATAATCGACAGGCTGGGCTCGGTCTCCCAGGACATACAGAGCATAATCCAGCTCATAGGCGACATTGCGGAACAGACCAACCTCCTTGCCCTCAACGCGACCATAGAGGCCGCCAGGGCAGGAGAGGCTGGCAAGGGATTCGCGGTGGTGGCCAACGAGGTCAAGGAGCTGGCGAAGCAGACCGCCAACTCGGCTGAAGACATCACCAGGAAGGTTGAGGCCATCATGACCGAGAGCCAGGCAGCGATAAGGACGTCTGGCGAGATCGACCGCATCATCTCCGAGATCAACGACATCACCACCACCATCGCCGCGGCAGTAGAGGAACAGACTGCGGTCATGGCCGACATAGCCTCCAGCGTGGATGAGCAGAGACAGGGCGCATTGGAGTTCATCGAGGAGGCCAAGGAGGCCGACCAGGCGGCGCAGCAGGCCAAGGCGGCCGCGGAGAGAAACATGGAGTACATAAGAGAGATGCTTCGACTTGCCAGGGAGTTCCAGGAG
>WFVQ01000077.1 GCA_015491585.1 Deltaproteobacteria bacterium | reverse complement strand
GTCAAGAAGAACGTGGAGAAGGTGGGGGGCACCATAAAGATCGAGTCCTCCCCAGGCAAAGGGACCACGTTCCATATACGCATCCCGCTCACCCTCGCCATTATCCCTGCGCTGCTCACAAGGGTGGGCCGCCAGGTGATGGCCATACCCCTGGCCTCGGTGCAGGAGACCATCAGGGTGTTCGCCGACGAGATCAGCACCGTGGAGGGATTCGAGATCATCTCCCTGCGCCAGCGGACGCTTCCCCTGGTCAGGCTGGCCAAGGTCTTCAGGGGCACAGGCTCACCGCCCGATCCCAAAAAGCTGTTCGTGGTCATAATACGCCAGGGCGACCTGGAGGTGGGGCTGGCAGTGGACGGCCTCATAGGCCAGCAGGAGGTGGTGATCAAGCCGCTTGCCGAATACCTTACGGATCAGCCAGGCTTCTCCGGCGCCACCATCCTGGGCGACGGCTCAATCGCGCTTATTCTTGACATCCCGGTGATGCTGGACAAGGCCAAGGCCTTCATATCGCGTCAGCAGCAGGTGCTCGAACAGTCAGCCCTGGGGCTGGAGGGAGAGAGCGGACTGCTCCACTGATTCGGAGCGCGCGGCCAGTTCACGGTGGAGCTGGCCGCATGCTGCCGAGATGTCCCTTCCCTTGCTCTTGCGTATTATAGCGGTGAGGCCGGTCGAGGTGAGGATCTTCTGAAAGGCGATGATCCCCGTCTCGGAGGTGGGTTCAAATCCTATGGGTTGCGAGGGATTGAAGGGAATCAAGTTGATCTTCACCGGAATGGAACGGACCAGCGAGACCAGCCTCTTCGCATCCTCCCGAGAATCGTTGACCCCTGAGAGCAGAAGGTACTCTATGGTTATCCGCCTGCGGCGTGACAGAGGATAGGACCTGAGCGCCTGGATGAGCTCGCCCAGAGGATAACGCCTGTTTATGGGCATAAGTTCGCTTCTCAGCTCGTCTGTAGTGGCATGAAGAGAAACGGCAAGCCCGACGTCCAGCTCCATGCCCAGCCGGCTTATCATGGGAACTATGCCTGAAGTGGAGACCGTGATCCGGCGCTGCGAGAAATCGAGGCCAAGGGGATCGGTCAGTATCCATATGGACTTCACTACATTGGTATAGTTGTCCAGGGGCTCTCCCATGCCCATGAAAACGAGGTTCCTCACCCGCCTGCGGTCTCCAAGCTCCTCTATGACGTGCAGGGCCTGGAGAGCGATCTCATCGGGCGCCAGGTCCCGCCTGTAACCCATCCTGGCCGTGAGGCAAAACCTGCATCCCATGCGGCAGCCCACCTGAGTGGAGATACAAAGGGTGTTGTGGCTCTTCTCAGGGATCAGCACCGACTCCACGACAGAACCGTCCCGCAGCCTCCAGGCATATTTCACCGTTCCGTCCACCGATACCTGCCGCTGCTCCAGCTTCAGCCTGGAAAAGAGCGCGTCCTGCTCCAGCCCTTTCCGGAGACCGGACGGCAGGTTGGACATCTGGGAGAACTCCTCCACACCAGGCCGCCATAACCACTGGAAAAGCTGCCTTCCCCGGTAGGGCGGCATGCCTTCCGCCCTGGCCCATGCCTCCAGCTCGGGACGCGTCAAGGTTCTGGGATTGAAGAAATCACCGCTGAGTTGCATCTCACTAATTTTTCAGGATGCCCTGGCCTGTGGATTCGAGGACACTGGTCCACAACCGGCTTCCAAGCCCTACCTGCTTCCGCTTGACAATGGCGGACTTCAGAGGGATGTGGACGTAGCGGTCGTTCCACAAGCTCACCATCATGGCAGTCCTACCTGCCATCGCGGCGTGGACGGCGTTCTGTCCCAGATTGGCGCAGTAGAGGCTGTCGTCCACGTTGGCCGGCACGCTCCTTACTATATAGCTTGGATCGATGTAGCGGACGAAGACCTCCATCCCTATCTTGGAGAAGTATTCCTTGAACTTGTCCCTGAGGAAGACCCCTATGTCTCCCAGCTTGATGTTGCCAGAGGGATCGCGCTCGATCCGGTCCCCCTGTACGTACTTCTGGCCAGCGCCCTCGGCCACCACGACCACTGCGTGGCCACGGGCCCTGAGCCGCCTCTCCATGCTCTTGAGCAGCCCGTTCTCACCCTCCAGGTCGAAGTCACTCTCTGGTATGAGACAGAAGTTCACCTCGCGCCTGGCCAGCGTGGCCGCTGCTGCGATGAAGCCAGAGTTTCTGCCCATGACCTTGACCAGCCCTATGCAGTTGGGTGCCCCGATGGCCTCGGTGTGGGCGCTCGCGATGGCCTGGCAGGCCATCTCCACCGCGGTGTCGAAACCGAAGGTCTTGGAGACCAGATAGATGTCGTTGTCGATGGTCTTGGGAACGGCAACCACCGCGATCTTCAGGCGCCTGCGCGCTATCTCCTCCGAGATCTTGGAACCTGCCCTGAAGGTGCCGTCTCCCCCTATGATGAACAGGATGGATACGTTCATGCGCTCCAGTGCATCAACGATCCCGTCTATGGGCTGATGGCCCCGCGACGACCCCAGGATGGTCCCGCCGTACTCGTGTATCCGCTCCACCTTCTCGGGCGTCAGCTCTATCACCGGATAACCATATTCCGGGATAAACCCCCTGAAACCATACTGCACTCCATAGGCACCAGGTACGCCGTAATCATATCTCAGGGCCATCACTATGGCGCGTATCACGTCGTTTATTCCCGGGCAGAGGCCGCCGCACGTCACAATGGCGGCCTTGACCTTGGTGGGATCGAAATAGATACGGCTCCTGGGTCCCGCGACCTCGAAAGAGGGAGGCTCCTTGCCGGATAGGATCAGCTCCTTGACGCTCTCCAAGGAGGTATGCAAGAGCACACGGTCCGTGTCATCGACGAAACAGGCATTCACCTGCGCCATAGGGGATACGATCCTTGCCTCGCCCAAACGTTCTACTGTGGTGTCTATACCTTCTTCCACCTGTATCTCGTCGATGAGGCTGCAAATTTCCTTCTTCATGGCGTTCACCCCTTCCTTCTTCCCTTCTTCCTGCTCCTGCGGGGCTTCTCGAACAGCCCTCCGTCCTGGAGGATGAAGCTACCAGGGAGGAGGGGCGGCTCAGGCGCCCTCTCCTTTACCTCCTTCTTTGCCCTTTTCTCGTCGCGGGGGGGCTCGGGCAGAGGGGGCACCTCCAGCCACCTGGCCTCAAGCCCGGCACAGAGGAACATCTCCGGCCCTGCCGCGAAAAACTCTACGCCTCCCCGGTGTGCTTCCAGTGCCAGCACCTTGATCACCGCCACCGGAGAGGTGCGCAGCTCCTTCCACCTCCGCGCGGCCCTCTCACTGGAGTGGAGCACCACCCATCCCTCGCGGCCAGGCCATAGCCCTTTGTCGGCCACGTGGAGCAACGACCTCTCCCTGGCACCGGCATAGAGCACTCTCGGGGGAACGACCTCACTGGGATGCAGGAGCTCCTGATCCAAGAGGTCTGGACGCACCCTGACCATATCCCCGGACAGCTCGAACCGCTCGGGCCTGTAAACCGAAAAAAACCGCTCCAACGCCGGGACCGAAACAGTGGGCATCCCTTCCATGCCGCGCAGCCCCAATGCAACGTCCTTCAGAGCCACCCATCCGCCATCGCCCAGGATCAGGCCCCCGTCGAATGGACGCCGCCCCAGGAGAGTGAAGAGGGCCTTCTCCAGCCGTTTCTCGCTCTTAGGCAGCCTTGCCCCTGCCATGACTTAGATCAGGATCTCTCCCAGGAACTCGTCCTCAAGGAAGCCGTAAAGATAGGGAACCTCTTTCTCGAGGTTGGAGATGGCATTCCTTACGGCCTTGGAAAACTGTTTGACCGTTATGGAGAGTTCGTCTTCCAGAGAGGTAATGATAGAACGCTGCCGGCTCTTAGAGGCAGAGGCAATCGCCCAGAGCAGACCGTCACAGGTATAGACCAGCCGGTAGAATTTGATAACCTTCGGGTTGTATGACCCTTTTCTCACTCCCTTCCTGCTGATGCACTGCCGCAGCACACCGGGAAGGTTCCAGCTCCTTGAGACCGCAAGTCCCAGCTCGGCAGGACGCCATCC
>WFVQ01000076.1 GCA_015491585.1 Deltaproteobacteria bacterium | reverse complement strand
ATGTCCCACAGGTCATGGAGCGGGTTCGAGGGATGGGCTGCACTTCCTCCTGGCAGGAGCTTGCGCTGGAATACAAGGAATTGCCCCCTGCTTCCTTAGACAGGCTACTGATTGAGAAGATGGAAAATCTCATATTTTTGCCCGCCGCTGTTGAGTGGGAGGATCTTGGGCTATGGCGTACGCACTACTCCAGATGGCCCAAAGACAAGGATGGGAATGCGGTTTCCGGTGAGGTCATGGCTAAGGGATGTTACGGCTGCCTCATGTTTGCTGGCCCGGGTCACATGATTGGAGCCATAGGCCTTCACAACGTTGCGGTTATAGTGCATGATGGTGCGGTTCTCGTCTGCTCGATGGAGAGCCTGGACGAGGTCGGGGATGTGGTTATGGAGCTTGAGGATGGAAAGGGGGGAAAATTTTTGTGAGCCGAGGTGTATCGTGGCATGGTTGGTTTCGACACTTCCACGCTGCCTTACCTTGACTTCAGGGATGCACAGGGATTCTTTACATGCATAGAGGGATTGAAGAAGCTGTTTTGGGAGAACAAAGAGCAACTTGCTCAAGTTTTCCTGAGGGGGTCCGAGTACCGCGCGGCCTTCGAGAACATGGATCCGTTCATACAGTCGTACACCGCCGAGATCTGTCCATACTGTGGCTCGGTGTGCTGCGCAAACAGGCACGGCATGCCTGAGTATGCCGACATCGTTGGCATGCTGGCTATGGGGCTGGAGATCCCGGAGTATGATCTCGGGGTGGAGCAGGGGGCCATGTGCCAGTTCATGGGGGAGGAAGGGTGCGTGCTGCCCAGGGCCAGGCGTCCATACCGCTGCACCTGGTATTTCTGTGATCCGCTGCTCCTGAAGATAGATATGGCTCCAATGCAGGAGTACCGTTTCTTCATCAACGGGGTGCAAGAGCTCTCCAGGGCTAGGGGAGAGATGTTGAGGACATTTGTGGAGGCCTGCCGTGCAGCGGGCCTGAAGCTGCCGACATGACCATACGGGCCAACCACCTTACAGTCGCCAGGATCCTCCTGTTGCCGCTTCCCTGCTGGTTGCTGTACCAGGGCAAGTGGGAACGCATGTGGGCCCTGGCGCTGTTCGCCGTCCTGGGGCTCACGGACTATTTCGATGGATTGCTCGCCAGGAGGCAAGGGGCCACGCCGCTGGGCAAGCTCCTGGACCCCATAGCTGACAAGATATTCGTGACATCTATGGCCATCCCCCTGGTGGACCTCGGGATAATGCCACTCTGGATGGTATGGATGATCCTGGGAAGGGAGTACCTGGTCACCGAGCTCAGACGTGCCCTTTCGGCAGTGGACAAGCGGTTGCCGGTGACAGAGCTGGCCAAGATCAAGACGACCTTGCAGATGACCGGTTTCGGCCTCATGGTCATGATACAGACCTTTCCGGGAAAGGAGGTGGCCATCGCCTTCCTAAGCGGCGCGCTGGCCGCAACATCCGTCTTGGCCGCAACCATATTCCTAAGGTTCGGTGAATTCACATCCCGCATGCGGACCGCCCTTGGTTTCATGGCCGCCGGACTCACTATGGCCCTTCTGCTGCCTCCGAGGCAGGTCCTGGACATGTATGGGGCGGTCATCCTGGGAATCACCCTGTTCTCGGCCGCAGGTTATGTAGTCAAAGGCCTGCCGGTTGTGGCGTCGAGCGGTCTCACGGCGGTGGCGAGGGTGCTGCTCTCCCTTGCAGCCCCCTTGATCCCGCTGGCCTTCCTTGGCCGGCTGGAGACCTGTTGGCACTGGATAGTCCTGCTCATCCTCTGCGTGGAGTTCGTTGCCCAGGGTATAGACACCTGGGGGATGCAGAGCGATAAATGGAGCGACAGCGGGGCCAAGGGCATGGCCAAGGGCGCCGTAGCAGTTGTTGTCTTCGGCGTGGCGCTGTTTCAGCCTTGGCTCCTTTCCTTCCGCGCAGCGGCGTTCATAGTGCTGTTCTCATCCTGCGCCTTCCTTGCCGGATCGATGATCACTGTTGCAAGATGAATTCTCCTGTGGCCGGAAAGTTTACTTTGAAAACTCCATACGTTTATTATATCATCAATTTGAATAGTGCTTTGTTTGCAAGGCCTTCTGGCCATGCCGACCTGTTCGCGGAAACGGTTTCTGGAGAGGTGATATGAAGAGAGTGGAACTTGGTGTCGGCGAGATGGCGTGTGTCCAGGAGAGGGACATCGTCCTCGCGGCTCCCTCGCTCGGTTCGACACTGGCCTTGTGTGCAAGGGATGGAGCCAAAGGAGTGGTTGGGATGGCGATTTTTGCCGTTCCCCAGCTCCCTGAGGGGATAGAGCCTTTGGAGGAACTTCCTGCATTGGGGGCCGCCACCGGCCTTAAGCGTTTCTTCAAGCTGTTGGTGGAGACAGGGGCTCAGGTGGCTGGAACCAGCTTTTGGCTTGTCGGGGCAACGCAGTTTATGTCCTCGTTCCAGGATTTCTCCCTGGGTTCGCAGCTCTACACCACGGTCAAGAAGATACTTGAGAAGAATTCCGTCGCCCTTGCCGGAGAGCATGTCGGCGGCGTGAGGAACAGGGGCGTAACCCTTGCAGTTGACTTCGAGGCCCCGAAGGTGCAGATCGGGAAGAGAGAGGAGAGCCTCTGATGACCCAGGAATTGCAGCCTGACTTCACCCTGGAGCATATATTCGACAACATGGTGGAGCTTCCCACCTTTCCAAAGGTGGTGCAGGAAGCCCTCAAGATGCTGGACGATCCCAATGTCACCATTGACGAGCTGGCGGAGGCCCTGAAGTACGACCCTTCCATAACCGCAAATATTATAAAGATGACCAATTCCGCCCATTACGGCCTTCCCCAGCAGGTCTCCAGCGTAGAGACGGCCCTGGCGCTCCTGGGACACAACCAGATAAGGCAGATTCTGATGGCCAGCGCCAGCCTGCCTTATCTCACCAGGCCACTGTATGGATACGACGTGACTCCAGACAAACTTTGGGCACACTCCATAAGCACGGCCATCATCTCCGAGGTGGTGGCCGAGGCGTGCGGAGTTGACGCAGGGTCAGAATACTTTACGGCCGCGTTGCTCCACGACGTGGGCAAGATAGTGCTGCACATCCACGTCGGCGGACGACTCAAGGAGATCGCCACCATAGCCAGCCAGGAGAAGATCACCTTTCCGGAGGCGGAGTGGAAGGTCCTCGGCGGAGACCATGCTGTCATAGGCTCGGAACTATTGAGGATATGGGAGTTTCCAAACGACATAGTAAGGGCCATAAGGTGCCACCACGACCCTGACCTCTACGTCCAGCGGAAGGAATACGCAGTGGTCGCAATGAGTAACTTCATCTCTTCCCAGCTTGGGATCGGCGTTGGCAGCGACGCGTTCATGAACCGCGTGAGTCCTGGCATCATGGAGGCCCTGGGATTCACCCGGGCAGATTACCACAGGGTGGTAGTCCAGAGCATCCAAAAGTGCGTTAAGGCCAAGGACCTCTTCATGCTCTACCAGGAGGTGGCCTGAGAGCTGACCACTGGACTTCCCCTCCTCTAAAGTAGCCTTATCCCCTTTGCAAGGTAGTGGAACCCAGAGATGATGGTGCCGGCGGTGACGCCCCAGTAGAGCGGCTCGAGCGCCGCCTGGGCCAGGGGCGAGTAGTGGGCCAGGAACACGCAGAGGATAGCCAGGAGCTGGAGAAAAGTGGTGAGCTTTCCTGCCAGGGAGGGTTTTATTTCAACTCCTCCCTTGAAGAGAAAGAGCAGCAGCACCCCTATCACGATTATGAAGTCTCTGCTTATTACCACGACGGCCAGCCAGGACGGCACCATCCCGACCGCGGTCAAACTGATATAGGAGGTCGCCAGGAGGAGCTTGTCCGCCATCGGGTCGAGGATGGCACCTATCTCGGTCTTCTGCTTCAAGCACCTGGCCAGCAGTCCGTCCAGCCCGTCGGAGAGTCCGGCTGCCAGGAAGGTGGCGAAGGCGGCCTCCATTCGGTGCTGGAGGATGAAGATCACCATGACCGGTGTCAGTAGTATCCTGCATATGGTCAGTATGTTCGGGATGTTCACCTATCGTGCTCCAATGATCTCCGTCCAGATGGAAGGTGCTTCTGAGAGCCTGCCGGCATGGAACCAGCGGGCGCCGCTGTATCCCTTGAACCAGGTGAGCTGCCGTTTGGCGAATCGCCTGGTATCCCTCTTCAACATAGAGACGGCCAGATCGAGGTCCCATTCGCCGGAAAGATACTTGATAATATGGCGGTAGCCCAGGGTCTGCAAAGGCTTCAGCTCTGGCGAGTAGCCCTGCGTTAGCAGCTCTTCGACCTCGCCGATGAAGCCGGCCTCCAACATATCGTCTACTCTCTGTTCTATCCTGCGGTAGAGTTCTTCCCTCGAGCGGGTGAGCCCCACCAGGAGAGCCCTGGATTGCCGGGGACGGGGATGAGCCTGCCACCACCAAGATATGGGCCGCCCTGTCTCGAGAGCGACCTCCAGGGCCCGTATAGTTCTGAAACGGTCATTGGGATGGATCTTGGCCGCTGCCTTTGGGTCCACCTCCTCAAGGTATGAGCGGAGCATGGAAGGGCCGTGCCTCTCCATCACTTCTCTGAGAAACTGCCGTATGGCCGGATTGGCCGACGGTGCTTCGGCAACGCCCTTCAGTACGGCGTCCAGATAGAGTCCGGTGCCCCCGGCCAGGATGACGTTTTTCCCCTTTCCCCTCACGTGCATCATGGCCCGCCGTGCAAGCTGGGCGAACTTGGCTGCGTCCATTGGCTCGTCAGGGTCAAGGATGTCAACGAGATGATGCACCACCCGGCTGCGTTCGGCCAGGGTGGGTTTGGCGGAACCGATATCCAGTTTCCGGTAGAGCTGAACCGAATCGATGTTTACTATCTCGGCCCCGATCTCCTCGGCCAACCTGATGGCGATGGAAGTCTTGCCCACGGCAGTGGGGCCGAATAATGCAACAGTGGGAAACTCCGCAGGCAGATTTGTTGCAGGCAACGGTCAGCTCCTCCCCAGCATCCGTTCCATCCGGGCAAGGCCGATGGCGGCATAGACCGGTCGGCCATGAGGACAGGTGTGGACATCTTCTTCCACGGCCTGGGTTATCAGCGATTCCATCTCCTCCACGGATAGGCGGCGGTTGGCCTTGACCGCCCCTCTGCATGCCAGCGCGGATGTGATGACCCGCATGGGC
>WFVQ01000075.1 GCA_015491585.1 Deltaproteobacteria bacterium | reverse complement strand
TTGATAAGGGGCGGGAGGTCTTCCTCGAAGAGGCTTCAGACCTGCTGGAGCGTCTCGAGGAGTCACTGCTCGAGCTGGAAGGAGATCCGTCCAATCTGGAGTTGGTTGGCGCTGTCTTCCGGGCCCTTCACACCATAAAGGGCTCTGGCGCCATGTTCGGTTTCGAACGTGTCTCCTCGTTCACTCACCAGGTGGAGACGGTCTTCGACAAGGTGAGGGAGGGGAGCCTTGCCGTGACCCCCGAGCTTATAGACGTGACCTTGAGGGCCAGGGACGTTATCCGCAGGTTGCTGGATGCCGAGCTCACCGGCCGCGTGGGAACCATAGAGGGCGAGGAGGAGGTACTGGCCGTGCTCGGGGAGCTGTCTGGCGGAGGTGCGGGCGCTGGAGAAGAAGGGCAGGACCCATCGCAGGCGCCTGGCCATGATTCCGATGGCTCCAGCATGCCGGCGACCTACAGGATACGCTTCAGGCCCCATCCAGGTCTTTTTGCCACGGGCACCAATCCCATCGGCCTCCTGGACGAATTGAGGGGGCTTGGAGACTGCGCGGTGGTGGCGCTGACCGATTCCATCCCTCCCCTGTCGGAGATGGATGCCGAGGCCTGCTATGTGGGGTGGGATATCGTCATCACTACTGACAGGGGAGAGAATGCGGTACGGGATGTCTTCATATTCGTCGAGGACGATTGCGATCTCACTATACAAGAGATTGCGGTCTATGGTCTGGAGGAAGAGGTGGGCCCCAGGAGGCTTGGAGAGATCCTGGTGGAGAAAGGGGATGTGGCCCCTGGGGCCGTGGAGGAAGTCCTGGAACGCCGCAAGAAGATAGGTGAGCTCCTGGTCGAGGAGGGCAAGGTCTCGGCCGCCAAGGTCCAGTCCGCACTCGTAGAACAGGAGCACGTGAGGAGGATGAGCAAGAAGCTCCGGGGAACCTCCTCGATACGGGTCGCCTTGCCCAAGCTGGACACCCTGATCAACCTGGTGGGAGAGCTCGTTACTGTCCAGGCCCGACTGAGCCGGCTCGCCAGCGACCGGCGCGATCCCCAGCTCGCTTCGATAGCCGAGGAGGTGGAGCGGTTGACCGCTGATCTGCGGGACAATGCCATGTCCATCAGGATGCTTCCCATAGGCTCCACATTCAGCAAGCTGAAGCGTCTGGTGCGGGACCTCGCGCGGGAGCTGGGCAAGGAGGTGGCCCTGGAGACCGAGGGGGCAGAGACAGAGCTTGATAAGACAGTGATAGAGAAACTCAATGATCCCTTGGTCCATCTCATCAGGAATGCCGTGGATCACGGTATAGAGCCCCCTGAACTCCGCGAAGCCGCGGGCAAACCGCGGGAAGGGAAGATACGGTTGTCAGCACTTTATGCCGGGGCAGATGTCCTGATCAGGATCTCTGACGATGGGGCAGGCATAGATGCGGAGAAGGTCTTGGCCAAGGCGGTGGAGAAGGGGCTGATAGCACCAGATGCATCGCCCTCCGAGAAGGAGATCTTTGATTTTCTGTTCGCCCCGGGATTCTCGACGGCAGGAAAGGTCACCAGTGTTTCCGGACGTGGAGTGGGCATGGATGTGGTCAAGACCAACATAGAGGCCATGCGTGGAGTCATAGAGGTGGAGAGCCGCAAGGGAAGCGGCACCACGGTGACCATCAGGCTGCCTATGACCCTTGCCATAATAGAGGGCCTGCTGGCCAACGTCGGGGGGGAGAACTATGTGCTTCCATTGTCAGCGGTGGAAGAGTGCCTGGAGTTTCCAGCTTCCGAGCTGGCAAAGGGCAATGGCCGCCGCATACTCAATGTCAGAGGAGAGGCCGTGCCTTACCTCTTTTTGAGGGAGGTGTTTGATATCGCCGGGCCGGCGCCGCCGGTGCAGCAGGTAGTGATAACCGACGTTGGAGGGGCCAAGTTCGGCCTGGTAGTAGACGAGGTGGTTGGTAGCCATCAAACGGTGATCAAGTCCCTGGGAGCGGCATGCCGGGAGATACGCGAGTTGACCGGTGCCACGATCCTTGGGGACGGTACAGTTGCCTTGATAGTCGATCCATCGGGAATAGCGGCTGCATGCGCATCCCGCAACTGAACGGCGAGGAGGTAGGCCATGAGGTGGGCGGATGTAAAAGTCGGAGGAAAGCTGGCAGTGGGATTCGGGACGGTTGTCGTCCTGTTGCTGGTCACCGGAGT
>WFVQ01000074.1 GCA_015491585.1 Deltaproteobacteria bacterium | reverse complement strand
TGTGCCGATCCTTCCTAGCCCCAGATGGGGGTGGTCCTTGGAAGGCAATAGAGGGGATGTGTTGCGAATCCCCAGTGTGCTGGCCAGGACCGAGGAAACCCCTGGCTCCGACGAGTCGAGATTGGTATGGGCGGAGTAGAGCACCACCGATGCCATCAAGAAACGTGATACCAGGCCGGAAACGTAGCCGTCGGTGTTGATGGACGAAAGCGGTGAGAATATCAAGGGATGGTGGGTTATGACCATCTCAGCGCCGCTCTCCACAGCAGCCTGGAGCGTGGCCGGAGTTGGGTCAAGGGCCAGGAGCAACCTTCTCACCACGGTCTGCGGACTGCCCACCTGCAGTCCGCAGTTGTCCCACTCCTCTGCAAGGGAGACAGGCGCCAGGTCGGTCACCTTTTCCCAGATCTCGAGGGCCCTTGGATGGCTTCCCATGTGCCTATCTCCCTCTCCGTCCGGCGACGGTAAAAAAAGGGTGCAACCTTTTCAGTTGCACCCTTTTTGCCGACGATTTTTGGGGGCCTTCTCCTCCGGTCTTCTCCAGGCCCGGATCTCTGTAGCTGTTGTAAAATGAAGATTCCGCTCCCATCTAAGGCCGTGTTTCCGTCTTTTTTCCGTTCCCGGCCTTGCATTGCGCGTCGTGCCGGTGGTTTATGGCTCTGGTTGATTGGGCCCACCAGGACTCGAACCTGGGACCAACCGGTTATGAGCCGGTGGCTCTACCAACTGAGCTATGGGCCCGTGGTTTCGAACCACCAGACTATATTCTCAAAGCCGGAAATGTCAAGCTGAAATCGGCATGCCCGGCCATCACTCCTTTGGGGCGCCCCGCCTTTTGGCCAATATCCTGCGCCATCTATCCAGCCGCTCCGCCACGGTCCTTTCGTAGCCGCGGTTTGTGGGCTTGTAGTAGATCCTGCCTTTGAGCTCGGCGGGCAGGTGCTCCTGCTCTGCGATCCCTTCGGGAAAGTCGTGGGCGTATTTGTAGCCCTTTCCATAGCCAAGCCGCTTCATCAGTTTAGTGGGTGCATTCCTTATGTGCATGGGCACTGGCAGCGTGCCGTATTTGCGGGCATCGGACATGGCCGCGCCGAAGGCCGCGTAGACCGCGTTGCTCTTTGGGGCTGTCGCCAAGTAAACCGCTGCCTGCGCCAGGGCCAGCTCCCCTTCGGGAGAGCCCAGGAAGTCATATGCCCTGAGGGCAGACAGGGCGATCTGGAGGGCCTGTGGATCCGCGTTGCCTATGTCTTCGGATGCGAACCTCACCATCCGCCGCGCGATATAGTGTGGAGACTCCCCTGCCGCCACCATCCTGGCAAGCCAGTACAAGGCCGCGTCTGGATCGCTTCCACGCAGGCTCTTGTGGAAGGCGGAGATGAGATTGTAGTGTTCCTCCCCTCCTTTGTCGTAGCGGAGAGATTTCTGCTCCACCGCCTCCTGGACCACGGCCACCGTGATCTTCATCCCCTGGGTATCCTGGTCCAGTGTAGCGCAATATTCGGCCACCACCTCGAGATTGTTCAAGAGGGTACGGGCGTCGCCGTCGCTGGCGGCTACCAGGTACTGGGCGGCCCCTTCCTCGATCTCCAGGCCCAGCTCTCCCAGACCCCGCTCCCGGTCCTTCAACGCACTCATCAGGATGGCGTGCAGATGTTCGGTCGAAAGCGGTTCGAGCATGATAACCCTGCATCTTGAGAGCAGGGGGGGGATGATCTCGAATGATGGATTCTCGGTGGTGGCGCCGATGAGCACCACCAGACCGCTCTCCACGTGGGGAAGGAAGGCGTCCTGTTGGGCCTTGTTGAATCTATGGATCTCGTCCACGAAGAGTATCAGCGGCCGCCGCTTCTCTTGGAAATCCTTTTCCGCCTCCTGGATGATGAGGCGCAGCTCCTTGACCCCAGAGAGGACCGCAGAGAAGATGACAAACTTGGCGCCTATGGCACCTGCTATGATCTTGGCGAGGGTGGTCTTACCACATCCAGGGGGGCCCCAGAGGATGATGGAGGGGAGCTTCTTCCTTGACAACAGGGTGTCCAGAATCTTTCCCTTCCCGAGGACGTGCTCCTGGCCCACGAACTCATCGAGGCTCCTGGGCCTCATCCTTTCGGCCAATGGGATGTGCTTCAATTAGCGCCGCTCCCCCTTGGGACGTTGGCACTGCTTGTTGTTGAAGAGCTTGCTGAAGCAGTAGGTGGTCAAGGTGAGGACGATCCCCCACGATAGCAGCATGAAGAGCAGGGCGTCGCCTTTCATCCCCTCTTCCTCCTTTTCTCAGCCAGGAAGGCCAGGAAGGCAAAGGTGGCGAATATTCCTATTAGCACCTCCCTGGCGATCCAGTGGGTCCATTCGCTGTTCTTCAATACGTTGGGAAGTATGTCCATGCACCACCATACGAGGATGATGGAGAGGAACGCCGGTGTGACATACTGCATGATCGGTCTGAAGAAGGCGGGAATGGTGATGATCCCGCCCCTGTTCATCTCTTCCCATGCCTTCTTCATGCCGAAGATCCATAGGAACATGACCACCTCGATGAGGGCAAGCACCACGAGAAAGAAGGTGCCGGCCCAGAAATCCATTTCGTCCAGGGCGTTGCCCAGGAAGATGGCCACATGGGAGATGGGAAGCAGGAGCGCCATCGTGGCCATTACAGAGAGGGTGCGCGAGAGTTTGAATTCGTCCTCGAAGAAGGAGACCACCGGTTGGGTTATGGCCACTGATGATGTAAGACCGGCGAAGAAGAGGAGCAGGAACCAGACAAAGCCGAAGAAACTTCCCAGCGGGATGCTCGAGAAGATGGCGGGCAGACTCACGAATGCCAGGTTGAAAGCCCCGGACGAGGCGATCTCCTGTGCTGCCACTACCCCGAAAAAGGCGGCTGCTGCAGGTATCGCGATGGATCCTCCGAGGACGACCTCGGCCAGCTCGTTGAGTGATGCCGCCGAAAGCCCGGATAGGACCAGGTCGTCGTTCTTGTTGAGATAGGAGGCATAGGTGATGATGGCGCCAAAACCAAGGCTTAGGGTGAAGAATACCTGGCCTGCGGCCGCGAGCCACACCTTGGGATTGAGGAACTGGCTCCAGTCAGGAGCCCATAGGAAATTCAGGCCCTCTATGGCGGTGCCCTGAGGGGTCTCCAGGGTGATGACCCTCACCATGAGCACGATGGCCATGACAAAGAGCGCGGGCATGGCTACCTTGGCCAGCTTTTCGATGCCTCCAGAGATCCCTTTTATGAGTATCCATATATTGAGGAGCATGGTGAATGCGAAAAAGCCGTAGGCCATGAGCGAGGGCTTGTATATGGCCTCCCCATTCATGCCGGTGTATCCGGCCAGGACCTCCTTGAAGGGTTTAAGCCTGGCATCCCCGGCAAGCCCGGCGAGTTGCGCCTGGTCGGGCAACATGCCTGATATGGACATCCAGGCATAGCCCAGGGTCCACGACTCTATATATACGTAATATGCGACCACCACGAAGGGGATGAAGAGACCCAGTACACCCAGATACTTGGCCAGGGGGTGGTTCCAGAACAGTTTGAATATTGCTGGCGTGGTGCCGTGTCCCCTGACGCCTCCATAGCGCCCTATCCCCCATTCTATCCACATGAGGGGTATGGCGATCACTATCATGGAGATCATGTATGGGATCATGAAGATGCCTCCGCCGTTCTGGGCCGCCTGGGTGGGAAACCGCAAGAAATTCCCCAGCCCGACCGCGTTTCCGGCCATGGCAAGGATGAGCCCTATCCTCGAACCCCAATGTTCTCTCTTCATACTCCTCTCCAACACTCGGGTTCACGGGGCATTCCCAGGGAAGTGCCCCGTGGGATCAGACGTTGAACCTTATATTCAGGATATCCCCGTCTTTTACTATGTAATCCTTGCCCTCTAGCCGAACCTTGCCGGCCTTCTGGGCGGATGCATAATCTCCGGCCTCCATGAGGTCGTCGTACGCCACCACTTCGGCCCGTATGAATCCTTTTTCCAGGTCTGTGTGGATGGCCCCAGCGGCTTTCTGGGCGTTTGTCCCCTCTTTGATGGTCCAGGCGCGCACCTCGTCTTCCCCTACGGTGAAGAAAGAGATCAGCCCAAGGAACGAGTAGGACTCCC
>WFVQ01000073.1 GCA_015491585.1 Deltaproteobacteria bacterium | reverse complement strand
GGTCGGGAGTTCGAATCTCTCCGGGCGCGCCAATGAAATCAAGGGGTTAGGTTCATCGCTTAACCCCTATTTTTGTGCCGGGGTGCAAATAGGGTGCAACCTTGGTCAACTTACCTCTCCTGATAGCTATGGGTTGAGGCCACGAATGCTTGATGTGTATGAATAATCGAACAATTGGGTGCACTTGACCGCCATTCCGCTGCGGCATTCGGTAAAATATATTGAATTGTGCTTGACGGATGACGTAAAAGATAATATCAATTTTTTTTATGATAAAATCGTTTCGATGCAAAGATACGGAGAAGCTATTTAATGTGTACGACTAACCTTCTTTCCAAACATGCCCATCGGGGTTAAAGTTGTTGGAAAGGAGGCATGATCATGAACGAATCAGCAGAGATCAAACTGGCCAAACAGCGCTTGAGCGCTTTGCAGCTTGCCGAGGCGTTGGGGAACGTCTCGGAGGCTTGTCGGTGTCGGGGTATTTCGAGAACCCAATTCTACGAATACAAGCGCAGATTCCAGACTCATGGGCTGGAGGGGTTGAAAGACCTGCCTCCCATCCACAAAAGCCATCCCCAAACCACCCCGCCTGAGGTCGTGGAGAAGATCCTTGAGCTTTCTCTCGCCAACCCCATGTGAGGGTGTGTCCGCTTAAGCGACCAACTTAAGCTCATGGGGATTTCGGTCTCCAGTCCCACCATCCAGAAAATCCTCATCAAACACGGCATGGGATCTCGGTATCAACGGCTCTTGAAGCTCTCCAGGAGGACCTGGACCAGTGGCTCAAACACTACAACGAGGAACGCCCCCATCGGGGATATCGCAACCGGGACAAACGCCCCATTGATGCCATAAACGAATACCTGAAAACGGTCAGCAAAGAAGGTTAGTCATACACGTCAAAGTTACATACAAAAAGCTAGTCATATAACTCAATTTAGTCTGCCAGCGTGCTCTTTCTGATACGCGCCCTCTATGAAGGCGGAGGGCACTTCATGTATCTTCCGAGCTAGGCGCCCATTGTCTGACCAGCCACCCGCCTTCTGGTCCACTTCCAGGCCCCAATTCCACCACCCAGTCTGCCGAGGCAACCACTGCAGGGGTATTTGTAATGATCACCACTGAATGACCTGCCTCAACCAGCGAATCCACCAACTCCATGAGAACCTTCACATCGGACATATGCAGTCCCCTGGTCGGCTCGTCCAAGATAAAGAGGCATTCCCGGCTGTTCACGGCCAGCCGTGATGCCAGTTTCAGACGCTGTGCCTCGCCGCCGGACAAGCTATCACACTGCTGCCCCAGCATAAGGTAATCAAGGCGCACCTGTACAAGAAGCTCCAGCCTGGACCGAATCTCATGAAACCCTCCAAAGATCCGCAGCGCCTCGTCCACTCTGGTTTCAAGGATATCTGCCAGGGAGTATCCCTTGAACTTCGCCTCCAGCACGTCTGGCGAAAACCTTCTGCCGCGACACACTGGACAGGGTTGATGCACCTTTGGAATATAGGCCACAGTTTCATCCACAAATCCCTTCCCCTTACAGTATCCGCACCTGCCTCCCTTCTTGGCCAGGGAAAAGGTGGCCTTAGTGTAGCCACGCTGCCTGGACAGGGGCAGGCGTGCAAAGAGGGAGCGGATCGGATCGAATACGCCTAGATAGCTAGCCACAATTGAGCTTCCGCCGCCCCTGAGGGGTGCCTGATCTACCGCCACCACCCGCAGGCTTGGGAATCGCCTCTCCACTATGCCTGGCAGAACCTCGGTCACCAGCGAACTCTTGCCAGACCCAACCGGTCCTGTTACCACCACCACCCGCTCTAAAGGGAACATGGCGCCGGATACCTGCAAGTTGCGGAACCCAGCCGCCTGCACCTCGATCCAGGCCGCATCGTCAACGCATCGAGGCCGCCGAAGCGGCATACTGGGGTGGAGAAGGCAAGAGGCAGTCACCCCGCTGCTGGACCTCAGCTCCTCTCCAGGACCAGCGAACACCACCTCACCTCCACGGTCTCCTGACCCCGGCCCCAATTCCACCACATAATCGGCCGCCTCTATTAACTCTAAGGAATGATCCACAGCCAGGACCGATCCTCCCTGCTCCACAAGCCCTTTTATTAGGGATAGGACCACATCCAGTTCCCGCCGTCCCAGCCCGCACGATGGCTCATCCAGGACGTATAACACTCCTGGCATTGGCCGAGAGAGCTGGGCGCCTATTCTGAGCAGCTGAAGCTCACCTCCTGAGATGGCATTCAATGGACGGTTGAGCCCGAGATAGCCCAAGCCCATCTGCACCGCAGGCCGGAGCCGTTCCAGGACTCCCCGTGCAAGCTCCACAGCCAGACGATCCTCTGACCTTGCATCCAAGAACCCCTGGACCTGCTCACAGAAGTCGGCAATGGACAGGGACACCACTTCCTGGACCCGACGGCCTTCCCATGAGATTGTCCAAGGAAGGCCGTCGCCAGCCTCGGAGCCCCTCTCCCCCAGCCCTGGATTAAGAAGTGGTGTAAAGAACGTCGGGGCAGGCTCAGGATACCTTTTGCGGCATGCAGGACAGATCGCCTCTTCCGCAAACCGCAACACCTCTCCTGCGCCTGGGGCCCCTGCCTCCACCTCGACGATACCGCCTCCAAGCCTGAGCGATAGCCTGAGCGCCTCCAGGAGACGCGGCCTCACTCCGGGACGCGCCTTCAGGCGGTCCACCACCACCCACACCCCACCGGAGAGCTCTGTCTCCACCTCTCCTGCGCCGATTTCGTCCAGAAGCAACAATCCGCCTCCCACCTTGATCCGCATGAATCCTTCTGTCCTCAACAGGTCGAAGAGTTGAGCCGGGCTGTAGGAAGAGAGGAGATGGGAGACCGGCGCCAAAACCGACAATCTGGTCGCCTCGGGCAGTGCGAGCAACTCGGCCGCCATCTCCTCAGGAGTCCAGATCCGCAGCAGCTCACCGCAACATGCCGAGACGACTGTCCCATACCTGGAGAACATGACCTTAACCAGCGGAGCAACCCCTGTTAGCACCGCAAGCGACGACCGGTCCAAACGCCCAGAAGGCAGTTGCTCCAGGGCGATGACAGGAGGCAGCCCCTCTATGCAGTCCACCTCCACTACATTGCCCAATGCCCGGTGTCCAAAGGGCACTCCCAGGGCATCGAGATAACGGCACTGGGCCTCGGTGAACAGTACATCCAGCGCAAGGGTGGACTTGCCCGATCCGGACGGACCGGTCACTACCACGAAGCGGTTGAGGGGAATCTCGAGATCTATCCCCTTGAGGTTGTGATGGCGGACCCCGGTGATCCTAACCGTTCCTGCCATGACGCCTCCAGCCCCGACCCCCGCCAGATCGGATACAGCGAGCAGCAAGCCCACCCCTCTCAGCCGGAAGGCATGCTACATTTTTGTAGTGTCCATGCGACATAATTCACGACTAAATATTCAATTTAAAATCAAAAAACAATTGACCAGCCAGGATATGAAGCCCTATCCTTTAAAAGGAGATGGACGATTGAGTTTAAATTAACAACACTTCACTTCTCCAGACAACTGGCTCCAGGAGGCGAGCATGAAGTGGATACCGGCCTATGAAATAGGAATCGAGGAGATCGACAGCCAGCACAAGCGGCTCTTCGAGCTGCTGGAATTTGTCAAGAAGAGCTTGGCGGAAGGGTTGGTCACGAGAAAGACAGGACTGGCTATCAAGGAGCTCGTGGAATATACAAGTTATCATTTCGAGGCCGAGGAAAAGATCATGGAAAGTCACAACTTTCCCTTTTTGTTGGACCACAAGGCCGAACATAAGCGTTTGATAAATGAACTCAAGGGGATATTGTTGCGCCTAAAAAATGGGAATGAGATCACATCTCTCGATCTCCTGAATTTCCTAACGAAATGGATCGTGGACC
>WFVQ01000072.1 GCA_015491585.1 Deltaproteobacteria bacterium | reverse complement strand
TGAGTATCTCGTTTGCACTGTACCTGGCCGACATTCCCGAGGTCCCGATATGCTCCTTGAGCACCCCACCAAGACACTTCAGGATACGATGGCCCGTTATCTGTCCAACGTGCTCGGTGATCTTTTGGAGGTCACCGACATAAAAGAGGAGTATGGAGAAGACATCCTGATACTTGCTCATCCTGCCCAGCTCCACACGCACCCTCCTCTCCAGGTCTGACCTGGTGTTCAGGCCGGTGAGAGCATCCTTGAGCGCCTGCTCGCCGTGGAGAAACTGCTGGACGACGGGCTCCTCGTTCTGCTCCAGCTCTATCGGAGTCCCCTCGAATATGATCCTTCCCCCGTCTATTATGGCGACCCGGTTGGAAATAAAAAAG
Source organism: Deltaproteobacteria bacterium (assembly GCA_015491585.1). GTDB lineage: Bacteria > Desulfobacterota > Dissulfuribacteria > Dissulfuribacterales > S140-46 > S140-46. The sequence goes on along the minus strand of WFVQ01000072.1, from coordinate 10,453 downwards.
ACATCTGGGATATCGTGGCTCACCACCACCGCCGTGAACCCGAACTGCTTCTGGTACTGGGCGATCATGCCTAAAACCGCATTCTTTCTCAATGGATCGAGGCCGGTGGTGGGCTCATCGAACAGCACTATCTCCGGCTCCATTATGAGCGCCCTTGCAAGGGCCACCCTCTTCTGCATGCCTCCTGATATCTGAGATGGGAACTTTTCCACCACCTCTCTAAGCTCTAACTGTTCCACCTTGGCCATTACCCTCTTCGAGACCTCTTCCTTGGGCAGCCTCAATTTTTCGATCAACGGAAGCGCTATGTTCTCGAAGACGGTCATGGAGTCGAACAGGGCATTGTTCTGAAACATGTAGCTTATCCTGCGCTTAAACTCCCGCCGCTGGCCCCTGTTAAAAGAGGCCAACGGCTGCCCCTGGAACAGGATGTCGCCGGAGTCAGGGGTCAATAGGCCCACTATGTGTTTCAGGAGGACCGATTTCCCACCGCCGCTCTTTCCGATGAGCGTGAGGATCTCCCCCCTGAAGATACGCAGGTTCACTCCGTTCAGGATGGTGTGGCTGCCGAAGCTCTTGACTATTTCCCTGAGCTCTATGAGCGGTAGTTCCATTAGAGATCTCTACAACAAAAACGAAGTCAACACATAGTCGGCCACCAGAACCAGAACGCTGGAGAGCACCACCGCGCTGGTGGTCGCCAGACTGACGCCCCGGGCCCCAAATCCCTCGGGCTTCATATGAGTAAAGTAGCCCTGGTAGCAACAGATGGTGGCGACTATAGCGGCGAACACCACGGACTTCACGAAGCCGCCCGTCACGTCTTCCATGACCACGCTGGACTCGATACGGTTGAAATATATCCCGCTGTTTATCCCCAAAAGAACTACGCCGGTCAAGTAGCCTCCCAGTATCCCCACCACGTCGAAAAAGGCCGTAAGCAACGGAAAACTCAGGAGGCTGGCGGCCAGCTTGGGGCTCACGAGAAAACGGATTGGATTTATATCCATAGTGTCAAGGGCATCTATCTGCTCCGAGATACGCATTATCCCGATCTCAGCCGCCATTGAGGAGCCGGCCCTTCCTATGACCATTATAGCGGTCAGGACAGGCCCCAACTCCCTGATAATGGAGAGGGCCACGGCAGCGCCCAGCAGCCCTTCGGAGCCGAACTTCACCAGCGTGTAGTACCCTTGGAGCCCCATCACCATTCCGGTGAAGAGACTGACCAAAAAAATGATCAGCAGGGACTTCACGCCAATGAAATATACCTGCTGGATCACCTTGCGGACCTGAAACGGCCACGAGAACATCATGCAGAAGCTGTGGAAGAAGAATATGGCTATGGCGCCCATCTCCCTCAGGACGTAAAGGGCTTGGGCCCCCATTGCAGTAAACGGTCTGATTCCACCCTCTATCCGAGAAGCCATCTCACCTCCTAACCACTGGGCGGATGACGGGCGCATGGTGCCCGGATCCAGAATAATGGGTCGAGTTTAGCAGATTTTTTTCACACCGGCATCCCCGGCAAGCCAGGGCACATCTATGGAAACCACTTGGAGAGCGTCTCCACGATCTTATGGGCCTGCGCCTTGCCCGAGATATTGAACTTACTCTGTTGCCGGTAATATCCACCCTGTTTTTTGTACCGCCGGATGGAGACCTTGGGGTCCTTGAACTCGCCGCTCCTCCTGTCCAGTTCCTGATAGAGGAACATAATGGTGGTCCAGGCCCCCCTGGTGAGGACCTCCTTCTCCAGCTCCTTCACGATAAGAGTGCCGTCAGGATCGTGGTATTCTATGGTTATCTCATCTATGGTCTCTGCCATAACTCCTCCATGTAACGACTTTTCTCAGACCAGGCCGGGCAGCCAAGTCACGAGCCCTGGAAAGAGGTAAAGAGCAATGAGGGTCAGCAAGAAGGCTGCAAAAAAGTAGGCCACGCCCTGGAATACGTATTCAAGCCGCAATTCCGCATCCATGCCCGCCACTATGTAGGTGGTTATGCCCACCGGGGGCGTAATTGCTCCCAAGGTGGTTATGATCGTGATGACCACCGAGAACCAAAGGGGATCGTAACCTAACCCCTTTGCGATGGGGAAGAAGATGGGCAGGGAGATCATGAGGAACCCGAGGGAATCCATAATGGCCCCACCTACTACATAGATAGCCAGCATAATCAACAACACCGCCTCCCTTGGGACATCCAGAGACGAAACCCATGCCGCCGCCTCGAAAGGCAACCTGGTTACAGAGAGGAACCGGCCGAAGATGACTGCACCGGCGATGATCATGTAGATCATGCAACTGGTCTTCAAGGTATCGTACAGCGCTGTCTTCAACCGCATCAGGGTGAGGTTGCCCGAGAGGGCTACGATTATGAGCGCAAAGAACGAGCCAGCCGCCCCCGCCTCGGTGGGGGTGAACCAGCCCAGATAGAGACCGGTCATCACCACAGTGAACAGGAACAGCATCTCGATGGATCCAGGAAGTGTGGCAAACCGCTCCCTCCAGCCCTGTCTTGGGCCCGGCGGCCCGGCATCTGGGTTTGCCAGGCAGACAGCCAGGACCGTTACGGCCATAAGCAGGGTCAGAAGCAGGCCGGGCACCAATGAGGCGAAAAAGAGTTTGGCTATGGATTGTTCGGTGGCCAGTCCGATCACTATCAACACCACGCTAGGCGGTATAACGACACCAAGGGTGGAACCGGCTGACACGGCCCCGCTGCTCAACTGAGGAGAGTATCCCAGCCTCTTCATCTCCGGCAGGGCCACGGCGCTCATAGTAGCGGCGGTCGCCGCATTGGAGCCGCATATGGCTGCAAATCCAGCGCACGCGAACACGGTGGCTATGGCGATCCCCCCCTTTATGTGGCCGAACCAGGCATAGGCGCAAGAGTAGAGCCTGCGGCTCACCCCTGTGTGGAAACAGATGTTCCCCATGAGGATGAAGAACGGCACCACTGAAAGACCGTAGGAGGAAAAGATCTGCCAAAAGGCCGAACCTGCGGTTGCAAGCGCGGCCTTCCAGGAAACCGCCAGCGCAAAGCCAACGGTCCCCACCAGGGCCATGACAAAGGCCACTGGGATGTCGGTCAAGAAGAGGATGAGGAGCAGCACCCCAATCCCCCCAAGTCCAAGGGAGATCTCACTCACCCTGCCCACCCTCTCCTGACGCTGCGATCCGCCTTACGGCCATGCAAGCCAGGTTCAGCGCCGCCACGCCAAAGCCGCCAGCCACGGCGAATATCACTGGATAGAAGCGGAGCCCCAGGGTCTCGGTGACCTCTCCGGCCCCGCGGATGCCTGCTCCCTTCCTCACCAACTCCCAGGCAACCGCGGCGAAGAATAGCGCTGTAACCATCCCGCCAGCGGCGCCGGACAGGCGCCTAAGTCCCGGCGGGAACCTGCGGAACAAGATATCCACATATATGTGCGCCTTCTGCTCGATGCTGTATCCAAGGGCAGATGCCGCAACCAGGGAGGTGCCCAGGCCCATGAGTTCAAAGGTGCCAGTGACCGGATATCCCAACGGCCGGAGCGCGAGATTGATCACTGACAAGAGCATGAGGGCCAGCAGGAGCAACGACCCCACGGCCAGCAGCAGGTCGTTAAGCCTTCTCACCTCTCAGCTGCCCAACTTCTTCTCATACTTCTCTTTGAGACGGTAGAGGTCCTCCAGGAACTCCTTGGCCGGAAGCCCCTTCTCTCCAGCCTCCTGGACCCACTGATCGATGATGGGCGCAACCCTCTTGTGCCATGCCTCGTACTCCTTCTCGGGCAGTTCTATCAGCTCCAAGTTATACTTCTCTTTGGACCACTCCACGGACTCCCTGACGTGCTTGTCGATGTAGCGGCCGGTCCAGAGGGAGTGCTCCCTGGCCACTGAGTCGAAGACCTTCTTCACGTCGTCTGGAAGCCTGTTCCAGGCATCCATGTTCATGACGACGGCGAAGGACGTAGTCTGCATGTGGCATACCGTTGCATAACGGCAATACTCAGCGAACCTGAAGTCCTTGAGGATATCCAGGGACGAAAAGACACCGTCCACGATCCCCTTCTGAAGGGCCGAAGGGGTTTCGGACTGGGGCATGGCAACCGGGTTGGCCCCCAGCAGCCTCAATGGCTTGACTCCGGCGCCAGTGCAGCGCAGGGAGTAACCCTTCAGGTCGGCCAGGGTGCGGATGGGCTTCTTGGACATGATGTCGGCTGGCGGAGCAGTGAACAGGGCCAGCACCTTAACCTTGGCCAGGGACTTGGGCCTGTACTTCTGATACAGGTCGAAGAGCACCGCGTTTGCCACGGTGGCGTTGGGAAAGCCTATGGGGAGATCTACCCCAGCCAGCAGCGGAAACCTGCCAGGCTGGTAGGCGAAGACCAAACATCCTATGTCGGCCACGCCGTCCATGACCCCGCTCATCATGTTCTTGGCACCAAGGAGGGTGGAGCCAGGGAAGGTCTTGATCTCAACCTTTCCTCCGCTCTTCTCCTCGACTACCCGCTTCCAGCGCTCCATCTGTACACAGGGGAAGGTGGACGCGGGCGGGAAGTTGGCATAGCGTAGCACGATCTTCCCAGCCTGTGCGCCGCCTGCGGACCCAAGGATCCAAAACAGAATCCCCGCCAAAATCCCCAAACCAGTTAATGACTTCCCTCGCATGACTCTCTCCTCACTCTCCTTTTTTGTGCCGCGGGATGTTCAACGGTTGTCGAAGACCCGCTTGGACTTCCTCTCTGACCGGGGCAGCGCCCCGTAGTCCACTATCTGGACCTGCGCCGACACCATGATCTTGGATTTGACTTCGGCCGCGATCCTCTCCTCCAGTTCCCGGTCGTCAGAGGAATCCAGGGCTGGATCGCGCTCCACCTTGATGAGCATGAAATCCTTGCCGCCGCTGCGTTCAAGCTCGATCACATATTCGCTGGATATGCCCTCAACACCGGACAGAATCTCGTCTATCTGGCCAGGATACACATTGACCCCTCGGACGATTATCATATCGTCGCTGCGTCCGAGTATCCTATCGTGCCTGGGATAAGGAGATCCGCACGGGCACTCTCCCGGAATCAGCCTGGTGAGGTCACGGGTCCTGTACCGGATTAGGGGGGCAGCCTCCTTCTTGAGGGTGGTCACCACCATCTCGCCGAGTTCTCCCGGCTCCACCGGCTCCAGGGTTTCAGGATCCACTATCTCCAGGATGTAGTAGTCGGCCCAGTAATGTATTCCCTCGTGTTCGCGGCAATCGATGCCGGCTCCAGGACCGTACAACTCTGTCATACCTGTGATGTCGTGGAGGTGGTCCGCCCCAAGCTTATCGAGGATGGCGCGGCGCATGGCATCACCGCACCGCTCGGACCCCTGTATCACTGTCTTTATGGAGAGTTCCCCGGCTACTCCACGCCTCTCCGCCTCCTCTGCCAATAGAAGGGCCATGCTGGAGGTGCAGCAGATGACGCTTGGCTTCAGGTCCAGAAGGAACTGAAACTGCATGTCGAGATTGCCCGGCCCCACCGGAACGGCCATCGCACCCACACGCTCACATCCTGCCTGAAATCCCACTCCAGCAGTCCAGAGGCCATAACCCACGGCTATCTGGACCCTGTCCTCCTCACCCACTCCCGCCATGCGGTAACAGCGGGCGAACATCTCGGTCCAGTCCTCTATGTCTTTCCTGGTATAGGAGATGATCTTCCTCTTACCCGTTGTGCCCGAGGAGGAGTGTATCCTCACGACCTCGCGCTCAGGCACGCTGAGCAGCGGAAAGGGATAGCCCTCCCTGAGATCGTCGGCGGTGGTAAATGGTAACTTGTGGAGGTCCTCCAGCCCTTTGACGTCGCCAGGAGATATGCCGGCGGTCTTGAACTTATGGCGGTAGAATTCCGAATTCTCGTATGCGTGGAAGACGGTCCAGACCAGCCCCTCCTCCTGGGCCTGCTTCAATCGGTCACTGACAATGTGGTCCATATCAGCTCCTGGAATACAAACTAAATAGTCGAATAAGGAGGGGGATATCAATCCCCATCCATGTTGTCAAGCAGGCGCGGGGAAAACCTTTGACATTGAGAATGAAAACCAGGAGAATTAAAAATAACTTCATATTTTACCTCTTATGGAGCAACCATGCTTAAATCCAATAAAATCATAGACATACTTATAGGCGGAGAGGCCGGGCAGGGCCTTGCGACAGTGGGTTCTTTACTGGCCAGATCGTTGGCGTCCAGGGGCTATGAAATTCTGGCCACCCAGACCTATCTCTCCCGCATACGGGGCGGGCACAATACCTACCAGATAAGGGCCGGGCTCTCGTCTCCCCGGTCGCCGGGAGAGGACTTCGATCTCATACTCGCCCTGGACCGGGAGACAATACCGCTCCACGGCCACAGGCTCGAGAGCGGCGGGCTGGTGATAGGAGACCAAGAAATCGTCGATGCCTCTTTGGCTGGGACTATGGCCGTACCGTTCAGGGAGATGGGTCCCAGCAGGACCATGAACGTCTCGGCCCTGGGCGTGCTCACCCATGTGGCGGGGCTTCCTCTGGACGTGGTCGAGTCAGAAGTAAGGTGGGCCTTTTCCAAGGCAGGCGGCAAGATCCTTGACGACAACGTCGCGGCGCTGAGGGCGGGATATGGATGGGCGGAAAAACAGGATAAGGGCCGCCGTGGCCTCCCGCCTCCTGGCAGGAAAAAGAAGAGGATGTTGATGACCGGGAACGATGCCATCGCCCTTGGCGCGCTGGCCTCTGGGCTGAAGTTCTGCGCCTATTATCCCATGACCCCCGCTACCAGCATCGTACTTGCAGTCACCAGGTTCAGCGAGGCAATGGGATGCGTGGTGGAACAGGCGGAGGACGAAATCTCTGCCGTGAACATGGCGGTGGGCGCCTCCTTTGCCGGCGCGCCTTCCCTGGTGGCCACGTCTGGGGGCGGCTTCGCGCTCATGACCGAGGGGGTGAGCCTGGCCGGGATGACCGAGACGCCTATCGTGATCGCCGTGGCCCAGAGGCCTGGGCCGGCCACGGGCCTGCCCACCAGGACGGAGCAGGCGGACCTGAACCTTGTGCTCTACGCCGGACACGGCGAATTCCCCAGGGCCGTATTGACTCCTACTTCGGTGGAGGAGTGCTTTCTGGCCACCAAGCGGGCATTTTACCTGTCGGAGAAATACCAAACACCTGTATTCGTCCTCACGGATCAGCATTTGGCGGACTCTCTCGCCACCATCCCGCCGCTCCCTGCAGAGACCGGCGATGCAGGCCCTGCTACAGCAGACCCGGCCGAGGTCCAAGCTCCGTACCGCCGTTATGCCCTTACCCAGGATGGCATCTCCCCAAGACTACTGCCCGGTTTTTCACACCATCTGGTCAGGGCGGACAGCGACGAACACAACGAGGAGGGCGTCATCGAAGAGGACCCGGCCAACCGGATCCTCATGCACGAGAAACGGCTCAGGAAGGGAGCTGGGATGGAGCAGGAAGTCATGGAACCCCATCTCCACGGGGGCGAAGGCTTCCAGACGCTTCTGGTATGCTGGGGCTCTTCGCGCGGTGCCGTGGAAGACTGCATCGACCACCTGAGGAGCGAGGGCATCATGGCGTCCTCCCTCTCACTTCCCCAGGTCTGGCCCCTGCCCAAGTCCGCCCTGGCCAAATGGACCCAGAAGGCAGAAAAGGTGATATTCGTGGAGGGCAACGCCACCGGCCAACTGGCCAGGCTGGTACGCGCCGAGACAGGAATTGAATCCCACGGAATGATCACCAGGTATGACGGCCTCGCCCTCACCACCGGCTACATCGTAAACGCCCTGAAGGGCATGATATGAAATGGAGGTCCTGATGAGCGATCCTGAGACCAGGTTTGGCAAGTACGAAACGGCATGGTGCCCTGGCTGCGGCGACTTCATGGTGCTCAAGGCCCTGAAGAAGGCGCTGTTCGAGGCCGATCTCCATCCACACCAGATACTGCTCACCTCCGGGATCGGGCAGGCGGCCAAAATGCCCCAGTACCTCCACTGCAACATGTTCAACGGCCTGCACGGCCGCTCCATTCCGCCCGCGATAGGAGCGAAGCTGGCCAATCCTGAGCTGATCGTAATAGCAGTGAGCGGCGACGGCTGCATCTACGGAGAGGGCGGAAACCACCTCATGGCCGCTATCAGGCGCAACCCAGACATCACCGTGCTCGTCTGTAACAACATGGTCTATGGACTCACCAAGGGCCAGGCCAGCCCCACATCGTTCCAAGGATTCAAGACCAAGGCCCAGCCAAGGGGCGCACCCTGGCAGGCCTTCAACCCCATCGCCTTCGCCGTCTCTATGGAGTGCTCATTCGTGGCCAGGGGATATGCGGGAGAGGTGGATCACCTGGCCGCCCTCATCAAGGAAGCCGTCTCCCATCGAGGCCTGGCGCTGGTGGATATCCTCCAGCCATGTGTCACCTTCAACCACGTAAACACATACCGCTGGTTCAAGGAGCGGTGCTATCTCCTGCCATCAGGATACGATCCCAGCTCCTGGGAAGAGGCCATGAATATAGCGCGCGAAGATATGGAGGAGCGGATAGCCCTTGGCGTCATCTTCAAAAAGGAGATGCCTACGTTCGAGGAGCGCTTCCCACAGCTCGCCCAGGGCCCGGTGGCAGGAAGGGCCCGCGTGGGGCCCGAGATCGCATCAGTGCTGTCCGAATTCGAGATCTGAAGGCAGCGCCGCGTGCCGCCTCGCCAGCTCGCGGCGCTATACAGTAATCCCTACCTGACCACAAGCGTGGTGAAGTCAACCCCAGTGTTTCCGGAGACCGGATCAAAGGCGTATACCCACACCTTATAGACACCCGGGTGGTCGAGCAGCAGCGGCGCCGAGAACTTTCCTGTGGAGCCGGCGTAGTGGAGCTTCACGCTCTTCACCATCTTACCCCCTTTCTGGACCACAGCGGTAACATCCAGCGAGCCGGGCTTCCAGAAGGTCTTCTCGTTGACCGGACAGCCGCACATGGGCATGACAAACGCAACCAGCTCTTCCTTTACCGGGGCCCTGCGCATGGCATGGGCCTTTGGAGAGGCGATGTCCACGACGAAACCGGACATCTCGAGGACCACTCCATCACCGGGGGTGTCCATGCCGGGCACCAGCCAGACCTGGGTAGAGACCCTCACCGCGGCCTGCCGCTGGGCGAGCGGGCCGTATGCCTCTATCTCAACGAGGGTCGGCTCGTCCAGGTCGAGGACTGCGGTGAAGGCGGCGGCGCCTTCGCCAAGACGCGCGTTCCTGGCGTGGGGCTGGGCCATAATTATTTTAGGATTCCCTGTCGCACCGCTGGTCACCCCCTCGGCCAGAATCCTACCGGTGGCGGCGTCTCGGACCACAACCCGCACTCCACCCATCGAAGAGCCTATGAAAAGGGCATCCTTGGCCTTGACCATCACCTTCAACTGGGTCTTTTCCGCACACGCCAGTCCCGGGAAAATTGCGCCTACAAGGAACGCAACGGCCGCGAGCAAGACCAACCTCTGCTGTAGCGATCGTCTAAACATGGCAGACCTCCTTTGTTTTGAATTATTGGGCGCCGGATTCGCGCTACTGGGAAGGAATAATAATCAGTTCCATCGAATTTGCCATCCCTGTCCGCGCCATGATAAGTTAATCGGTACATCTTCCATCTGCCTGAGTGGAGGGAGGCGAACCGAAACTATGGCTATCTTACCGGCGATAGAGAGATACATATCGAGCCTTGTCTCCCGCTACTACATGGCAGGACTGCTTCTGCTCCTCCTCTTCACGGTTATAGCTGGTGCCAGCGCCTGGGGCATCTACCGCATATCGCTGGATGCCTCCAAGAACCTCATGGAGACAAGGGCCGTGGACATCGCCGTAAACGTCAATTTCACCCTGGAACAGGTGGAGATGTCGCAGGACCTGTTCCAGCGCCTGCTCAAGGAGTCAAAGTGGGACGACGTGGCCTTCATCGCCCTGATCGACCGGGAAGGCACGGTATTGCTTCACTCCAATCCCAGGCTGGCTGGCAAGGAGATCAGAGACGACGGCGTGGAGGTGGTGTTCCGCACCAAGCAGCCCCAGATCGGATGGAGCAGGCTGGCCACCGGCGAGAGGGTGTTCGTGATGGACTACCCCATCACCGCACTTCACCGGCAACTCGGCCGCGATGGTGCCGGAAGCGGCGGAACCTCGGGAGAGGAGATGTTCTGCCTGCGGGTTGTGCTCCATCCCTATCCTGCACAGCGCATCGTAAGAAAGGCCTATTTCCAGCTCGTCACCATCTCCGTGGCCATACTGACCTTATGGCTCGCCGCCCTATTCTTTCTGCTCACATGGAGACGCAAAGAGAAACTCCAGGCTATGCTCAACGAACGGGAACACATGGCGCGCCTGGGTGAGATGGCGGCAGTGCTTGCCCACGAGATCCGGAATCCACTGAGCACCATCTGTCTCTTATACACATCTC
>WFVQ01000071.1 GCA_015491585.1 Deltaproteobacteria bacterium | reverse complement strand
CCTGCCTACGGGGGGATCAGTTACGAGAGGATCGAGGGCGAGGGCAGGGTATGGCCCTGTCCTGACGGCGACCATCCCGGGACGCCGCTCCTGCACGCGGAGAGCTTCCCCATAGGCAAGGGGCGGTTCGTGCCGGTCTCATACATCATGCCTGAAGAGGAGGCCGACGGTGAGTATCCGCTGGTGCTGGTCACAGGAAGGCGTCTGGAACACTACAACAACGGCAGCATGACCAGGCGGTGTGAGGGCTTCGACCGCCTCATGGGATGCGAGCTGGTGGAGATCCATCCAGAGGACGCCTCGCGGTTGAGTATCTCCGACGGACAGAAAGTGGTGGTCTCCTCCAGGCGCGGCAGGGTCAAGGCGGTGGCAAGGGTCACTGACAGGAGCCGTCCTGGCAGTGTCTTCATGACGTTCCACTTCCCCGAGACCCTCACCAACATGCTCACGAGCCACGGCATGGATCCCAAGACACTGACGCCGGAATACAAGGTCTGCGGTGTGAGGGTCGAGCCTGCGTAAAGGGGAGGGCCGGAGTGTGCATCACAGGGGCCGGATCATCCGGCCCCTTTCTTTTTACGCTTGTAGCGGTACATTAGGGCATCTGCCCTGCTGAGAAAGGAGTCGAGATCTTCCCTTTTGTTCCATATAGCCACCCCGAAGCTGATGGAGAAGGGATAGGGACCGGTATCCCTTTCCCTTTCCAGGGCAACCGCCTCTTCTATCCTTCTTTCAATTGCACTTACACACTGGCTCCCTGGTTCACAGAGTCCGATTACCGCGAACTCGTCGCCGCCCACTCTTGCAATAACATCGCTCTCGCGGAATAGGGACTCCAGGAATCTTGCTGTTCTGACGATGGCGCGGTCGCCTGCTTCGTGCCCTAACTCGTCGTTTATCTCCTTGAGATTATCGAGGTCCAGGAAGATTAGCGCCAGGTCTTTGCCGGAGCGGGCCGCCTGTTTCATGAGGAGGTCGGCCTCCTCCATGAATCCACGTCGGTTCTTCAACCCAGTGAGCCGGTCGGTCACCGCCATCTCACGAAGCTGCTCCTCCATCTCCCTGAACCTGGTTATGTCCTGGAAGTCTTCCACTATTCCGACGAGGCGCCCCTTTTCATCCAGGAAAGGTGTGGCGTTTACGAGGACTACGAGCCTCTTTCCTCCTGGAAGCGTCTTTTCCACTTCGCCTTCTATGGCCTTCTGACCCTCCTTGGCGCGTTCAATGGGGCAGCCGGGGGTGTGGCAGCTCGCCCCCTTGAATACCTCGTGGCATTTCTTTCCGACGAGGCTCTCCGGTTCCATGCCAGCCAGTCTGGCGAAGGCCCGGTTGCACTTTAGTATGTTGCCTTCCAGATCTATGATGCGCATGGGGTCGGCGGCAGTGTTGAACACCTGGTCCAGCTCCATCATGGCCCGTTGCAGCTTTGCCTCTGTCTCCTTGAGATTGGAGACGTCGTGGGCCGAGCAGAGGACACCGCCCCTGTAGCCGCCGGCTCCGGGAAAAGGGGTGAGGTGGACCAGGTAATGGCGCGGTTTCCCTCTGCGAAAGGAGAGTATCAACTCCCGTGCCGTGGGAAGCCGCGTGGTGACCACCTCACGGCAGGCCCGCGCCAGCTCTTCGGCATCTGGTCCGCCTACCAGCTTCGAGCCAGACGGGATTCGGAAGGCCGTCGAGTAGGGCCGAAACGAACCGGTACTTGTACCCGGTCTTGCGCACCGCCATCAAGAAGGCCAGGAATAGGAAGGTGATTACAGCTGCCGCCACCACCTTCACTATCCTGTGCATGCCCTTCCACACCCCCAGTAAGGGGGCGGCCTGCCACGACACGTGATAGGCGGCTACCCGTCTCTCTATGTTTTCGACTGGTTGCACGAACACTACGTAGTGGCGCCCGTCATGGCGCACTTGCAATGCCGCCGGCCTGTGGGCCTCTCCTGAGAAGATTTCCGCCAGCTCTTTGGCCAGTTTCATGGGGATTGCCAACGCATCGTCGTCACCGACAGCATCGGCGTCGGCGGTTTCCATCACCATACCAGGAAGCCAGGATACGTCGCGGTACTTGTCTTGAAAGCCCTCTTCCAGTTTCGCCTTTACCAGGTCTCCTTTCACGAGCAGCAGGTGGACGCCGCCGTCTATCTCTGCCAGGGCCTTGGATATGACGTAGAAAGGTATCCCGATCCCCACGTTTCCAACGTGGCGTCCCTCGTGAAAGATGGGAAAGAGGAAGCGGTAGGCGTGATAGTGTTTCCCTATCTCAAAACCCTGTATAGGCTTCAGGAGTTCATTCACCTTTTTCACCGATGGCCTAACAGGGAGCAGGTCGTCGCCGAATCTCGACGGCAGGTGCATCCTCAGGAAACTGACTCCGTCGGGAAAGTGGAAGTGCACCTGGCGGAAGTTCATCGCCGAGAGCCTGCGGTAACTCTCCTTGAGCTTCTCATACAGGGCCTTCCTGATCTCATTGCGCTTTGAAGGATGATCGAGGGCCTCTGCAAGCATGGATGCCACTTCACTGGAGGCGAAGACTTCGGAGGCGGACATAGTGGCCACCTTGCCATATGTGGCGATTACGCCCTTGTAATGGAGCAACTCCTCCCTCTCGGCCTTTTGGAGGTATAGCTCGAGGTCGCGCTTCTGGGCATGGTCTATGAAGAGAATGACTCCGGCTAAAACCGCAGGATAGAGCAAGGCCAGAAAGAGGTAAGTTTTTTTATGGCTCTCCTCCTCGGATTCCATGTAGATGTTACAATACTAGCATACCACAAGGTACGCCTATTTGAAGGTTATTCGATCGGCATGAGCCGGAGGCCCTGGTGAAGATAGCGCTATTTTCCGACATCCATGCAAACCTCCATGCATTCGAGGCCTGCCTCCGGGATGCAGAATACCGGGAGGTGGAGCAGCTCCTCTCCCTCGGAGATCTAATTGGATACGGACCGGATCCCGAAGAGGTGGTGACTCTCTGCCGTTCCGTGGGACTGGCCTCGGTGATGGGGAACCACGACTACGCTGTCAACAGCGTGGCAGGCGAAAAGTGGTTCAATCCCCTGGCGCGCAACGTGGTGGCCATGACCAGGAAGCTGTTGAGCAGTAAAAGCCTTGAATTCCTGTCTGGCCTGCCGCGGTTCATGGAGAGGCGGGGTGGTTACCTGGTTCACGGCTTTCCTCCATCCTCGTTCCGCACCTATGTCTATATGGTGCCTGAGCGGGGGATCAAGAGGGTCCTCGCCAAACTCGGCCAAGAGCTGGTTTTCGTCGGCCATACCCATGAGCTGGCCCTCTACGCCCTCACTCCTGGTGGAAGGTTGAATGTCCGGCCATTGACCCAGGAGATTGTCGAGTTGCATCCCTCCACACGCTACTTAGTTAACGCCGGATCGGTTGGGCAGCCGAGGGATGGTGATCCACGGGCCAAGTATTTGATATGGGATGTCGATTCGAGGACGGTAGAGGTCAGGTTCGTGGAATATCCAGCGGAAATCGTGGCCAGGAGGATACTTGAGAGAGGGTTTCCTGAGGCTTATGCCCAGCGGCTGTTCGGGAGGTGAGCTTGGAATCCATAGGGAAGTATAGGCTGCGGCGTTTTGTCGGCAAAGGGGTGTGGAGCATCGTCTTCAAGGTGGAGATCCCTGTCATCGGCAAGGAGGCAGCGCTTAAGCTGCTTCATCCCGCTCCCCTCCTGGTGGCCTTGGTGGGCAAGAACACTGTGCGCGAGTTTTTCCTCAGGGAAGCCAAGGTTATGGGGGGGCTGCGCCATCGCAATCTGTTGGAGGTATGGGATTACGGGGAGTGGAGAGGTAAGCCCTTTATCGTGATGGAATATTTCTGTACCAGCCTCAAGGATGTGCTGGGACGGGGCAGGGGGCGCACCAGGGTGTTGAGGATAGACGTGGCCGTAAGGTATGCGGTGCAGGTGTTGCGCGGTCTCCAGTCCCTGCACGAGGCCGGAGTGGTGCACCGTGACATCAAGCCCGACAACCTGCTGCTCACCGATGATAACGTTGTGAAGATAGCCGACTTCGGCCTGGTGCATCTCGATTCTTCCTCTATGGAGGAACGGCTTCCTCCCAATCTGGTCATGGGAACCGGAGAGTATGCGGCTCCGGAACAGCTTGCCAAAGGGAAGGTGACCCCGAGATCGGACCTCTATTCGGTCGGGGTGCTGCTGTACAAGATGTTAACTGGGACCTTCCCAAGGAAGGGGCGGAGACTCTCGTCATTTAATCCAGACTGTGATGCGGCGTGGGATGAGTTCATGGAGGAGGCCTTGGCTGCCCATCCCTCTGACCGGTTTCCCTCAGCCCAGGCTATGGAGAGGAGGCTGAACGAGCTCTATACTCGATGGAGCGAGGCCACTGCCGCCATATGCACAGGCGCGGCGGGAAGGGGCACGCTCGAGGGGGAGGTGACCCATTGGCCGGTAAGGAGTGAGCCAATTGACGTCGCCCCAGAGGATGGCAAGGCCGCATTCGGCCTGGACTGCTTGTGGAGACCGCGGCAGAGAATGGACAACCGTTTCAGTCTGATAGCGGGCAAGTACGTCAAGGATCATGCCACTGGCCTGTTGTGGGAAGCAGGTGGCTCCTCGGTGCTCGTTACATGGGAAGCGGCCGTTTCCAGGGCGAGGCGGCTGGACAGCAAGATGGCTGGGGGAAGATCCGGTTGGCGGCTTCCCACTCTGGACGAGCTGATTTCAGTGCTGGCGCCTGTCCCTCACGGCCGCGGACACTGCATTCCATCGCCGTTGGAAACCGGGAGCGGATGGCTCTGGAGCAGCGATACCGCTGGACCCCGCCGGGCCTGGTGTGTCAATATCCAACACGCCTTTGTGGGATTCCAATACAAGGATTGCCGCCTGTTCTGCCGCTGTGTGGCCAGCGGGTGAAGCTATCGAGCATGTCTCTGTGCTCGCCTTGACTGCCCGCGTGTTAAAAGTCATACTTTTTTATATGGAAAGGGAGGTAGGTGTGTTTCTGGTGCTGAGAGGCTTGCCATGAAACTGAGGCACATGGGGTTTGGAGCAGTACTATTGTGCCTGGGCACCAAATTGTTGTGGGATCTCTATGTCTTCAGGCACAGGTGGCGTGCCCACCAGGAGTGATGCCGGAAGGAGGGGAGGATGGCGTTGAAGGCGTACATACTCATCAATACGAGAATAGGAAAGACGCAGGAGATCGCCAGGAAGCTGGCAGATATGGAGGAGGTCAAACGGCTGGACGTCATAATGGGGCCTTACGACATAATTGCAGAGGTGGAAACCGACTCCCACGAATCCCTCGCCCATGTTGTCATGCAGCGGCTTCAGGCCCTGGATGACATACGACATACCATGACCTGCCCCGTGGTCCCAATGGATCGGGAAGGGTGAGGCCTGCGGACGAGGCGCAGGCACTCCAGAGGCCGGGGTGTATCTGGCCCGGGCCTCTGTACGGTGTGGCGACGGCCGGGTTCAAGCCCGCCATTCCTTCGCTGCGGTCCTGGCCGCTTGTATGGAGGCGAGGAGTTCTACCTCCTCTAGGGACATACCGACCTCGGCTGCTATCTCCTCCCTGGGCCTCCCCTCTTTCAGCAGGGCCATGACCCTCTCTTTACGTTGGGAAGGGGTGGAAGGTTCAGCTTTTTCCAAGGCTGCAAGGGCCTTTTCAACCCTTTCCACCATCCGTCTCTTTTCTTCGAGGTTCTTGTCCAAGCGGGAGGAAAGCTCCAGTGCCTTGGCGGTGGCATCGGCGATGCGCCTCCAGGTGGACTGGTCCACACCGGCGACCTTCCTGTAGAGGATGAAGAGCCCTACGAGGAGTGCCAGGTCCAGGGCCAGTTGAAGCCCTCCTATCACTGGAAGGATGTCCTGGGAAAGCGTCATACCTTTATGTCTATTGAGATGGGCTTTGGAAGAGGACACCGTTCTCCCAGCGTCTCCTCCTCTTCTGCCGGTCTTTTTTCGGTGTCGCTTTGCGCCCGTGAACTCAGGGTTATCTTGTCGGCCTCGTGCTCCCGCTTCCTCTCTTTGCCCTCCTTCTCCTCCTCCTTTTCCCGCTTCTTGCGCGAGACTTGGACCTTCTCTGGATGCTCGCTGATCGTGGAGGAGGCCGAGGAGCCGGTTATGGAAGTCACACCGTCTGGGGTCATGGCCATACCTACTTGAGCAGTACACCCACCATGCGGATGTCATCCACCCGCAGGGGAGCCAGCTCCCTGTTGATCCTGTCCACTATGGGTTTCCTGTAACGGAGCAGTACGTTTCCGGCTACTCCGTTGCTGATGTCTATGCCCTTGAGTTCCGAGTAGATTATGTCGCGTACCCAAGCCTCTTTCCGCATGAGTTCGTGCTTTGTGGTCTGACTGTCCACTATGAGCTCTGCTTCGAGCTTGAAGAACACCAGCTCGCCACTTCGTTCGGCTGGGATCAGGAAGGGGGCCAGGGCCAAGGTTTCCACTTGCTTGGAACGTGCCGGCTGTTCTCCCGTGCCCCGGGTCTTGGCCTTTTGCAAACCAGCACCCTGAATCGGAGCCGGCTGGATGGCGACAGGCCGTGGCGGCGGGGTGGAGGCCAGGTTCCAGATGACGAAGATGGCCGCCAGTATCAACAGCGCTGCGCCGCCTGCCGCATATGGAAAGTAATTGTCTGGTATGACGACGGTTATGGCGTCATCGGCGCGGGCGGTGCGCCTAAATTCCTCAGGAGGGGGTTCATCGCCTGCAACTGCCTCACTGCTCTCGCCAGCATCCTGCTGTAGAGGCGCCGCTGTTTCCGCCTTTCCGCCGGCGCCCTCCTGCGCCTCCTCCTGTTTCTCCAGTTCCTGGAAGAGGGGAATGTCTTCAAGATCCCCACTCTCGTCCCAAGCTCGTCCTCAGAGAGCGCGCTGTCGAATGCGTCTTCTAACGCCTTGTCTCCAGGAGTATCGTCGGGAACTTCTGACCCTTCCTCCTTCTCTTCTGTAGGCGCCTCCTTCTCCCTTTCCTCCTCTATCTCCAGCTCCTCCCCGGATTCCGAGGCCTCGTGCTGGGGTTCTTCCTGGAGTTGCGAGGAGGAGTCCTGGCCAGGGGAGGATTCAGGATCTTCGATCTCTATCTCCGAGAGGATATCGTCTATATCTGCCGATGACCCGTCCTCGGGCTTTTCGGCGTCCACTCCTTGTCTTTCTTGAAGATCCTTGTCCTCTGGCACCTATCCCACCTTCAGAGAGTGGAGGGTTTGCTTTTTCTCCGGTTTATATGGCTACTCGAAGATCTTCTCTATCTTCTCCCCAAGGGTTTCAGGTGTAAATGGCTTGACTATGTAGTTGCTGACCTTCGCCTTTACAGCCTCCACTATGTTCTCCTTCTGCGCCTCGGCCGTTACCATGAGGAAGGGTGTGTCCTTGAGCTTGTCGTCCGCCCGTACCTTCTTCAGCAATTCGATTCCGGTCATCTTGGGCATGTTCCAGTCGGATATTATGAAATCGACGGGCTCTTTCTGAAGCATCTCCCATGCCACCGAGCCGTCGTCGGCCTCGACGAAGTTCTTGAACCCGAGCTGGGTCAGGATGTTCTTCACAATGCGCCTCATGGTGGCGAAGTCGTCAACTATCATTACCTTCATGTTGTAGTCTATAGCCATTGCCTCCTCCAGGTCTGATGATTTCCATAGGCACAAAAAGCGGCATCGCGAAAGGCGATCTCCAGACCTTACAAATTTATCTTAATCCAAGTGACATTACAACTGGAATCCTTTTCCACGCCCGGTGGCAGTCAAGGGGGACTCGCTACAACAGGGACTCCCCCAGCTCCTCCCTCACCTCGGCCAGTCTGGCCCGTAGCCTCAGGATGGCCTTGGTGTGCATCTGGGATATCCTCGATTCGGTGTATCCCATTATCTCTCCTATCTCCTTCATGGTGAGGTCCTCGTAGTAGTAGAGCGAGAGAACTAGCTGTTCCTTCTGGGGCAGCCCGGAAATCGCCTCCACAAGCACCTGTTTTACCTCCAGCAGGTTGAGGTCCGAGAATGGGTCGCGCCCGTTCTCGTCGGCTATGAGGTCGAAGAGGTCCTCGTCGGAGTTGTTGTCTGGCAGCCTCTTCTTGATGAAATCTATGTCCAGGAAGGTGACGTTCTTGGTCTGATCGAGGAGGTCGTAGAGCTCGTCCAGGCTGATTTCCATGGCCTCCGCCACCTCCTCGTCCTCTGCCGGCCGCCCGAGCTGTTTCTCCAGCCTCTGGTAGGTCTTTTCCAACTGGGTGATCTTCTTTCTTATGGAGCGCGGGACCCAGTCCATGGACCTGAGTTCGTCCAGTATGGCGCCGCGTATCCTGAACTCTGCATAAGTCTTGAACTGGACCCCTTTGGCAGGATCATATTTGTCTATGGCGTCCATAAGGCCGATGGCGCCGGCACTAAGCAGGTCGTCAACGGCGATATTGGGAGGAAGCCGCATGGCCAGCCTGTTGGCGACGAAGTGGATCAGAGGCAGGTAGTGGAGAATGATGGACTCGCGCTGCTCTTCGGTCAAGGGGCGTCCGCATGTGAAGAACTCTGACGCCACGTCCTTCAACACAGGTTTGGCTGTCTTTGGTTTGGCCGTTCCCAATTACCCTTCCCCTCGACGGATCGCTGGCGCCAAATCTCCTTCTACGCCGGCAGGCGGAGGAGGTTGCGCCAGAAGAATTTGATGTTGCCGTCGGCGCCTTCCTCTATCTCTTCATTTAACAGGTTTTGGGCGATTTGCTCAAGGCTTTTGCCTGCATCCGAATCGGGATAGAGGTCGAGTACAGCCCGCTGTCTCAACACAGCCCGCGGCAGTTTGTCGTCTTTGGGTATGAAGCCCAGCAGGTCCAAGGAGATGCTGTCCAGGAAGCGATCCGCCACTTGGGAGAGCTGCCGGTACACCTTTATCGCCTCCTCACGGTCTCTGCACCAGTTGACCAGGATAGAGAAGTTCTTCACCTGGTGCCTGTTGGCCAGGACCTTGATGAGGGCATAGGCATCGGTGATGGAGGTCGGTTCCGGAGTGACGATCACTATCCTCTTCTGGGCAGCGGCGTTGAAGTAGAGGACCGTATCGGATATTCCGGCCGCAGTGTCGATCAGCATGATGTCTATCAGCTCCTCGAGCTCCTCGAGCTCGTCCATGAGCACCATCTTCTCTTCGCTGGTCAAGGCCACCAATTCTGGCACCCCTGAGCCGGCAGGGAGTATAAGGAATCCCTCGGGCCCCTCCACCAAAACGTCGCGCAGCCGCTTCTCGCCTGACAAGACGTGCTTGATGTTGTATTTAGGGGCCAGGCCCAAGAGGACGTCGATGTTGGCAAGTCCGAGATCGGCATCCAGAACCAAGACCCTGGCGCCGAGCCTGGTCATGGCCAGGGCCAGATTGGTTACTATGTTGGTCTTGCCAACGCCGCCCTTGCCGCTGCTGAACGAAAAGACCCTGATGGCCTGGGAGTGGGCGTGTGGTGGGACGGTGGTGGTGATCACGAGGGCACCTCCCCCTCTTGTGAATGGTATCCAGACAGGGTGCCGGTGCGCCTCCCTTCCTCTTCTTTGGACAGGAGTGGGGCGAACAAGAGCCTCAATGCCTCCTCCTTTGTGGGCTTTACTATATCGTTGGGTATCCTGGGACCGTTGCACACATACGACAACGGAAGCCCCTTTTCAACCAGCGGCACCCAAAGGTTGCCCAGATCTACCGTCTCGTCGGTCTTGGTGACGACAAGGCCCTCGACCGGCGCCAAGGAGTACCGTTCGATCCAGTGCCTGAGATCGGCGGGTTTGGTGGTTGCATCCAGGACCAGTTGCGCCTTCAGGCCAGGAACCGATGTAAACATAGATGCCAGGAAATCCATGTGGTTGTCATCTCCTACAGCCCTTCCCGCTGTGTCAACGAATATGTAATCCATCTCCCTGTTGGCGGCAAACACTTTCGCCAGCTCGACGGCGTTCCTGGCCTTGACCACAGGAATACCGATGAGCCTGGCATATCCTGCAAGTTGCTCCTCTCCTCCAAGCTTATAGCGGTCCATGGAGACCACGAGCCCCTTCTCTTTCCTGCCCAGGCTCAGCCTGGCCGCCACTTTTGCCAGTGACGTGGTCTTGCCCGATCCGCTGGGGCCTATGAACACCCACCATTTCGGGCCGGTGCCTCTCTCTTCATGGTCCCGGACCTTTATGGCTGCCCCTGTGACACGGATCAGATGCTGGATGATGGCCTTTTCGTCACAGGCCGTGGCACCGCCTCCCATGCCGGTTGTCAGCCTTAGGTGGAGTTCACCTGGGATGCCCAGCGTGGCCATTACCCTGTGGAGGGCCATCAATGGAGAGGAGACGATGTCAAGGCCATCAATAAAGGTGGGCTCCAAAGAAACCGGCTCCAGCCGTTCCTGTGATGGAGAGGCTGCCTTCCCCTGGATGGGACGTCTCCGGGCCTGGGCTCCGCTCCCACTCCGCGTCACCGCATCATAGTCGACGGCAGCCGCGACCTCCCAGACAACGCGGTGCCTGTCGTCTTCCCCCTTAATCCGCCTCTTCTCCGTCTTCAGTATGACGGCATCATCCCCGAGCTCCAGCTTCACCTGCTCGAGGGCCTCGCTCACCGACTTTGCCCTGAATCGCCTGATGTTCATGGCCCCTCTACTTTATAGTGGCTACCGATTCTATCCTGATGTTGCCGGGCACCTCTGCATGGCTTATTACCGCAACCTCTGGTGCTATGCGCTCGATCAGCTTCCTCACATGGCGTCTGGCCGCGGGGCTGCACAGGACCACCGCGCTCCTGCCCAGCGTGGCTATCTTCTGGGCCTCCTTTTGGATGGCCGAGACGATCCTCTGGGCTACCGCCGGATCCAGGGTTAGGAACGAACCGTGTTCGGTCTGCTGGACGCTTCTCTGGATCTGCTCTTCCAATGTCGGATCCAGCACCATCACCGACAGAGTGTTGTCAGGCCCTAACAGGGGCTTGACGATAGCCCGCCCCAGCTTCTGCCTCACATATTCGGTGAGCAGCTCCGGGTCTTTGGTCATGGGGCCGTAATCGGCCAGGGTCTCCACTATGGTGAGGAGGTCGCGTATGGAGACCCGCTCCCTGACCAGCTGTTGCAGCACCTTCTGGATCACACCCAGCGGCAGGGCATTAGTCGCCTCCTCCACAGCCTTCTGGCTGGTCTTCGAGAGGTTGTCCAGGAGCTTCTGCACCTCCTGTCTTCCCAGGAGCTCGTCGGCGTTCTGCTTTATCACCTCGGCCAGGTGTGTGGCTATAACCGTGGAGAGGTCCACCACTGTATATCCGGCCAGTTGGGCCTCCTCTTTCTGGCTCTCCTGGATCCAGACCGCTGGCAGGCCGAAGGCCGGCTCCGTTGTCGGGATGCCCTCGATCTTGCCCTTGGCGTCGCCTGGGTTCATGGCGAGGAGGTGCCCGACCATGAGTTCGCCCCTGGCCACGTCTATGCCTTTGATGAGTATTACGTACTCCGCTGGATTGAGCTGGAGGTTGTCCCTGACGTGTAGCGGCGGGACTATTATTCCCATCTCCTGGGCGAACTGCCTCCTTATGGAGCGTATCCTCTCGAGGAGGTCTCCTCCCTGCTCTTCGTCAACCAGTGGGATGAGACCGTATCCCACTTCCAGCTCCAAGATGTCCAGGGTCAGGAACTGCTCCGCCTCCTCTATGCTGCCTGATGGCGCGGTTTCGGCCTCCGCCGGGAGCTCCGGAGGCGCGGCCTCTTGGTCTATCCGTTTCCTTTCCCGGTATGAGAGCCAAGCCAGGAGGCCGGTCCCTGCCGAGAGTATCGTGAAGGGGATGGTGGGAAGGCCCGGTATCATGCCGAAGATGAAGATCACCGCCGAGGTCACGACCATAGCCTCTGGCTGGACCGCGAACTGCTTAACGAACTCTGCGCCCATAGAGGCGTCGGATGCGGCGCGGCTCACGAGGATACCGGCCGCGGTGGAGATGATGAGCGCCGGTATCTGCGACACTAGGCCGTCGCCTATGGTCAGGAGGGAATAGCTCTGGGCCGCGGCGCTGACTGGCATGTCCTGCTGGAACACGCCGATCACGAATCCGCCTATGATGTTGATGGCCATTATGATGAGACCGGCGATGGCCTCACCTCTGACGAATTTGCTGGCACCGTCCATGGCGCCGTAGAATTCCGACTCCCTGGCGATTTCCTGACGCCTCCTCCTCGCCTCGGCCTCGTCGATCAGGCCGGCGTTGAGGTCGGCGTCTATGGCCATCTGTTTGCCTGGCATGGCATCGAGGGTGAACCTGGCGGCGACCTCTGCGATCCTGCCGGCACCTTTTGTGATGACCACGAAGTTTATTATCACCAGTATGGCGAAGACGATGGCTCCGACCACGTAGTTGCCTCCGACCACGAACTGGCCGAACCCCATTATTATCTTGCCGGCCGCCGAGGTGCCTTCGTGTCCGTGGAGCAGGATCAGCCTCGTGGACGCGATGTTTAGGGAGAGGCGGAACAGGGTGGTCAACAGCAGCAGCGAGGGGAATATCGGGAAGTCGAGGGGTTTGATGATGTAGAGCGATAATAGCAGGACCAGTAGGCTCATGGTGATGTTGAAGGCGATGAACAGGTCCATTGCAGGGGAGGGCAGGGGCATGACCATGATGATCATGATGGCCATCACCCCGGCGGCTGCGAGGACATTGCTCTTGTCCACCTGCATCCCGCTCCATATGCCCCTTATTGCGTCGGCCGCCGCCATGTTCGCCTCCTGTCCGCTACTTCACCTTGCCCTTCAGGCGGTAGACGAATGCGAGCACCTCGGCCACCGCCTTGTAGAGCGTCTCTGGTATGGTCTGTCCGACCTCCACAGATTTATACAAACTTTGTGCCAGCGGTTTGTTCTCGATCACGGGCACGCCGTGCTCCCTGGCGATCTCCTTGATCTTCTCTGCGACGAGGCCTGCACCCTTGGCCACCACCTGCGGCGCCTCCATGGTGAGCCCGTCATATTTCAAGGCCACTGCCAGGTGGGTCGGGTTTGTTATGACCACGTCGGCCTCTGGCACCTCGGCCATCATGCGCTTCTTTGCGGCCTCCCTCTGGAGGCTCCTTATCCTTGCCTTGACCTGCGGATCTCCCTCTGTCTGCTTGTACTCCTCCTTTACCTCCTGCTTGGTCATTTTCAGCTCTTTTTCGTGCTGCCACCGCTGGAAGAGGAAGTCTATTATGGCCAGTATGATCATGGCCAGGGCCGAGCGGAAGAAGATCTCGAAGCTCACCTTCCCGATATAGGAGAGGATCTGAGCCGGAGCTTGGTCGAGCAGCGGGAGAAGGCTGTACATCTCGCCCCTCACCGTGGCATAGGCAATCCATGTGACCACTCCCAACTTGAAGAGCGACTTGAACAGCTCCATCAATGCCTGGGGGGAGAAGAGCCTCTTTATGCCTGAAAGCGGGCTGATATGCGAGAATTGCGGCTTTATCTGTTCCAGGGCGAGCAGGGGGCCTACCTGTAGGAAGTTGGCCAGGATCGCCACCAGGGTCATGATCCCAAAGAGGGGCGCCATCACCACGGCCATCTGCCTCAAGGCCAGGAGGGCTATCCCCTGCATGTTGGTGGGGTTGACGTGGATGGAGGCGGCGTGCTGGAAGTAGTATCTCAATATGGCGGAGAGCTGGTGGTAGAAGAAGCCGCATCCCCAGAACAGGGTCAGGATGCCGGACAGGAGCACGGCCACGGAGGCGAGCTCGCGGCTCTTGGCGACTTGCCCCTTTTTACGCGCCTCTTCCCTTCGTCTTGGGGTGGCTTCTTCTGTGCGTTCCTGGAAGCTCTCTTCGGGCATTGTGTCAATATCCTGCCATTATTCTCAACACTGATGGCAAAAGGTTGGCGGCCTCCATAATCGATTTCGTCATCACCGGCCAGAACAGCTGGATGCTCAGGCCCAGAAAGAAGAGGCCGAGCCCGATGTTGAGGCCGAAGCTCAGGATCAGCAGGTTCATCTGTGGAACGGTCTTGGCGAGAATGCCCAGGGCCACCTGGGAAAAGAGAAGAATGGCCATCACAGGGGCCAGCAGCTTCACCGATAGTATGAACATCTCCCTGGTGAAGTGGGTAACCACCTTGTAGAGCCCTTCGCTCACCGCGACCGCGCCGGGATGCAGGATCTTCAGGCTCTCGAACAAGGTGTACAGGACCATGTGGTGGCCGTTGGAGACCAGGAAGAGGAGCAGGGCGATGAGATATGCGAACTGGGCCATGACCACCGACTGGGCGCCTGTCTGGGGATCGACCACGTTGGCCACCGAGAAACCCATCTGGAATCCTATCATTTGTCCGGCGAGCTGGAGCCCGCCGAAGATGAGGCGGAGGATCAGGGCCAGGGTCAGGCCGAGAAAGAGTTCGCCCACGAGGGTGATCAGAAACTGGATCGGCTCCTCTGGGAAGTCGGTTGTGGTGAATGCAGTGATGGGGGCCAGTATCAGGGTCAGGACCAGGCAGATCGCTGCCTTAACTTGGGCTGGCGCGGCCCTGGTCCCGAACGCCGGCATCAGGAACACTATCACCCCGACCCGCACCAACACCAGCAGGAAGACCTTGAACTGTGTGGAGAGCCAGGCCAGAAACTGGGCATCCATGGTGTCAGTGGATCATGGACGGGATGTTGGTTATAAGTGTCCTGGTGAAGTCCAGCATCTTGTTCATCATCCAGGGGAACGATATGAGAAGGCCGAGCATGACCGCCAGTATCTTGGGCACGAAGGTGAGGGTCATCTCCTGGATCTGGGTCACCGCCTGGAATATGCTCACGATTAGTCCCACCAGCAGGCCCAACCCCAGCATGGGCAGGCTTATGAGGAGCGTCAGTTCTATCGCCTCCCTTGCAAGACCTATCACGAACTGCTGTGTCATGTCTGCCTCCTAAAAGAAACTCTTCACCAGGGACCCAACCACGAGATTCCAGCCGTCCACCAGCACGAACAGCAGGAGTTTGAAGGGCAGGGATATGAGGATTGGGGGCAGCATCATCATACCCATTGAGAGCAGGATGCTCGCCACCACCATGTCGATTATCAAGAAGGGGATATAGAGGATGAAGCCGATCTCGAAGGCGGTCTTTAGTTCGCTTATCATGTACGCCGGTACCAGCACCATTGTGGAGATGGAGTCCTGGTCCTTGGGGTCTTTTATACCAGCCATGTTGCAGAACAGCGCGAGGTCGGCCTCCCGGGTCTGCCTGAACATGAAGGCCCGAAGCGGTTTTTGCGCCCGGTCCAGGGCCTCTTTGAACCCGATCTCTTCATTGAGATAGGGCTGGATGGCCTTGGAGTTCGCCTCCATCCACACCGGTCTCATGATGAAGAAGGTGAGAAACAGGGCCAGGCCGATGAGGATCTGGTTCGGCGGCATCTGCTGGGTGCCGATGGCCTGCCTCAGGAATCCGAATATAACGATGAGCCGCGTAAACGAGGTCATCATCAAGAGGATCGAAGGTGCTATGGATATAATGGTGAGCACCAAGAGGATTTCGAGGGCCGTGGCCACCTTGCCGGGGTCTTCGGTCTCCTGAAGCCCGATGGTGACGTTCGGAATGGAGACGGCGTGGGCAGTGGCGGGCCATACCGCTGCGCACGCGGTAGCGGCCGCCAGGAATGCCAACAGCCAGGCCATCTTGCCCATTCTATGCATCCCCTTCCACCTCTCGGTCTGTCCCTATGCCCTTGGAGGCGATTTGGAGCTCTTCCTGGCCGATGGTGCCCAGGAGGGTCATCTCATGTTCTCCCATTCCTATGATCAGATTCTTTCTTCCCACCCTGACCACTGAGACATAGCGCTTGGGTGCGACCATCTGGGTGACGAGGACCTCTATCACTCCATTCTCCCCGCCTTTGAGCTTGGGAACCCACCGTTTCGCCATCCAGGCCATTATGGCCAACAGGCCCAGGATTATGGCCAGGACCCCGATCATCCGGATTATTATGGCGGTGGTCTCCATGACCCCTCCTTAGCCCAGGGAACGCACCCGGTCGGCCGGGCTTATGATCTCGGTCAGCCTCACCCCGAACTTCTCGTTGACTACAACTATCTCGCCTTTGGCCATGAGCTTGTTGTTCACGTAGATCTCGGCCGGTTCGCCTGCCATCTTGTTGAGTTCCACCACAGAACCCCTGCCAAGCTGGAGCAGGTCCCTGATCTGGAGCTTGGCCCTGCCCAGCTCTACTGAGACCTGGAGCGGGATGTCCAGGATGAAGTCGAGGTCGGGTTTTGCCGCACCTTCGGCTGCACCGTGGGCCTCCTTGCCGAAGTCGCTGAAGTTGGGTTCAGCGGCGTCGATCTCTGGCGCTACCGCCTCTTCCTCGGGTTCGGGCGTGGCCGT
Organism: Deltaproteobacteria bacterium; assembly: GCA_015491585.1. GTDB lineage: Bacteria > Desulfobacterota > Dissulfuribacteria > Dissulfuribacterales > S140-46 > S140-46. The sequence goes on along the minus strand of WFVQ01000071.1, from coordinate 3,154 downwards.
CCCCTCCTGTAGTTGCTTGGCCGCAGCCGGATCACCGCCCTCCGCAGCCTCCTTGAACGCGGCCTCCCAGTCGAGATCCTCGTCTCCGCCGCCTTCCTGGGCCTCGGCCTGGGGCTGCTCCTCGGCTGGCTGCTCCTCGGCCTGGGCGGATTCGCCCTCCTCGCCCTCAACGTTGTCTTGAAGCAGCTTGTCCAGTTCGTCTTGACTCAACATGGCCCTTCTCCTTGTCAGATTTCGTCAGGGGTCTTGATGATGTTCTCTATCCTCAAGGCCCTGTTGCCCTTGTAGAGACCGGGATAGCCCACGAGCTTGGGCTGCCCGTTGATCTCTCCTATGAGCATGTCGTCAACATTGGTGTCCAGCTGGATGATGTCCCCTTCCGAGAGGTCCAGCAGTTCCGAGCCGGTGATCTGGGCCTCCCCGAGGGCCACCCTCAGCTCCAGGGGGATGAGCCTGAGGTTGTGGAGCAACCGCTGCCTCCATGCAGGGTCCTCGGTGTCCTCTCCCTGGAACGACTTTTCCAGCTTGGACTTTATTGGCTGGAGCATGCTCAGCGGTATGCAGAGTGTTATCATCCCGCTGATCTCTTCGAGATCAAGCTGATACTTGGTGATAATCACCGTGTCGTCGTCCTGTACCACCTTTGCGAACTGTGGATTGATCTCTCCCCGCACGTACTCGATGGTGACCGGATAGACCGGCCTCCACGCCCTTTCGAGGTCAGTGAGCAGGGAATCGACTATACGCCTGATGAGTCTCCTCTCGATGGATGTGAACTCCCGCCCTTCGATCCTTACCTGTCCGAATTTTGACGATCCAAGGAATATCTCTACGATGCAGAAGACGAGCTGGGAATCTATGATCATAAGTGAGTGGCCGCGGAGCGGATCCATCTTCAGGACGTGGAGACTGCTGGGGACCGGCACCCGTCTCAGAAAATCCTTGAACGTTATCACCTCGAGGGGCACCACGGTGCTGTCCACCATGATCCTGAGTATGGACGAGAGGGTGGTCCTCATCCCTCTGCTGAACTGGTCGTTTATTACATCAAATGCCGGAAATTTGACATGGGTCTGCTTGGCCGCATTGGCGAAGTCGTAGGGGACGACGCCGTCCTCCTCCTCCACGGCCGGGGCGGCCTCCTCTGGAGGAGGCGCCTCCCCGTCGTCCTTCAGTCCACCCAACAGGGCGTCTATCTCTTCCTGGGTCAGGACCTGGCTCATGGTCTCACCTGCTTCTACTGCACCACGAACTGGGAGAAATAGACGTTTATCAGCCTGTTCTCCCCGATTATACGGCTGATCCTGGCCACGATTTCGTCCCTGAGCCGGATCTTGCCCTCCATTGTTATGACGTCCTCGACGGTGTGGCTGCTCAACAGGAGTATTATGTCGTTGCGGATCATGGGAAGCAGCTTCTCGGCCCTCTCTTTGTCCTTGTCGGTGCGCAGCTCAAGGGTGATCGTGGTCTTGAGGAAATGGCGCGCCTTGGGATCCGCGAGGTTGACCACGAATGGCTGTAGCTGCATCATCACGCCGATCTTCGGGGCCGCCTCCACCGTATCTGTCTGGGCCTGCTCCTGGGCCACCTCCTTTGCGATTTTCTCCTCGCTCGGGCCCGAGAAGAGGAGGAAGTAGGCCCCGCCTCCAGCAGCCAGGAGCACCACCACGCCGATGATGATGAACATCAGCAACGGCTTCTTTTTCTTCTCTTCTTCCTGTCCCTGTTCCTTTTCTTTTTCCTCTGCCATGGTCCCCTCCTTTGGCGACATCCCCCCGCAGCGGCATGCCGGGCGGGCGGGGCAGTCGATGCTGATGGAGAACTTAGCAAACTACATGCCAGCGGCCTGGGAGCTGTTCAGGGCAGATGTTCGCTCCAGGATGGGGGAGGTGGAGTGGGATCAGCCCCGTGAATGGGATTTCAGGATCTTGTGGATGGTAGTGGTGGTGGATACCTGATGGGTGAACGGTATCCTCACCACCTTGCCGCCCCATGACTTGACCTCCCTGGCCCCGGCTATCTCTTCCTCGGCCCAGTCCGCCCCCTTGACCAGGACGTCGGGCCTCAGGGCCTCTATTAGACGGAGCGGCGTGTCGTCGTCGAAAATGGTCACATAATCCACGGAAGCCAGGCCCATGAGCACGGAGGCCCTGGCCTGGGCGGGGTTGATGGGCCTTGCGTCTCCCTTGAGGCGGCGGACCGATGCGTCGCTGTTGAGGCCCACCACCAGGAAGTGGCCGTGGGCCCTTGCCTCCTCCAGATAGGCCACGTGGCCGGGATGGAGCAGGTCGAAACAGCCGTTTGTGAACACCATGATCTGGCCGGCTGCTTTTCTCCGCTCCGTCTCCCTCTGCAGGTCAGCCAGCTCCATGACTCGGCCTCCCTGGTTCCGGCTCCATCCCACCGGAGGGGTTGCTGTGTTGAATCTACGCCTGGCCCTGGCCACTACGCCGAGGTCGAGTTCGGCCACGGCCACCTCTTCGTCCGTGCCGCACCTGGCGACCTCTTCACCTCCTGGCCCGAAGACAGAAGAGTTCCCTCCGAACATATAGCCGGCGGTCTCTCCGCAGGCGTTGGCCACCGCCACGAAACATTGATTCTCGATGGCCCTGGCCTTTGCCAGGGCCAGGAGATGCTCAATCCGTTCAGCGGGCCAGAGGGCGGAGAGGAGAAGCACCTCCATGCCGAGCCATGCCAGGTGCCTGGCCAGCTCCGGAAACCTGATGTCATAGCAGGTAGCGAAGCCCAACAGCGTCTCTCCGCCGTTCAACCGCAAGGGACGGTGCCCCGGAGAGACGCCCGGACGGAATAGCCTCTCCTCTCCCATGAGAGGGAAGAGATTGATCTTCCGGTACACCTCTTCGGCCCCGCCAGGCCAGGCAAAGTGGGTGGAGTTGTAGAGCGAGCCCTCATGCTCCACGGGCACGGTCCCAACGACGTGCGAGCCGGTGGCCGAGCAGAGCCCTTGCAGGGCGAGGAGTATCCGCGGGGTCTCTGCCGCTGCGGCCCTGGAGGCTGGATTCAAGGGACCGGTGGTCCAGAGCTCTGGAAGCAGGAAGAGGGTGCCGGGGGCCGCGTGGGCTGCAATCATCTCTTCGGCCCTGGAGAGATTGGCCGTTGGATCGGCCTCTCTCACATGGAACTGGCATAGGAT